>DASSFK010000048.1:0-9100 GCA_035694565.1 Sphingomicrobium sp. | reverse complement strand
AACATCGTGGGGAAGGATCGCCGTCAGTGTCTGCATCGTGTCGATCACGAGCGACGGATCCGCCGCCAGTCCATAGACCAGCACGATCATCGCCAGCAGCGAGAGCAGGGCGAAGAAACTGTAGAAGGCGACGCCGGCGGCGACGAGACCGACATTGTCGTCCCACGTGCGTTGCCAGGTGCGGCTGGCAATCTGTTTCCAGGCAAGCAGGGGCATTTGCCAAGGCGATCTTGCCCGATGTCCTTTGGGATCGGCGGTCATGTCCACTTCAAATCGCGCACCCGGTTCAGCGTTCCATCGAACCGATTGGCTGAACTGTCATCCGTTTCGCCGTGGCTCCTGATTCCGCTCTTGCAAAGTTGCCCGATGAGTCCGACGCTAATCGTTTCGAAGAGCGCGTGAGCGCCTTCCAGCGACTCGCACGCCCTGCAACGGACGAAGGGAGAGTCGCATGCCTGGTATCGCCAACGGCACTCGAGCAATCGCGCTGGTCGGACCGGCCGGCGCGGGAAAGACCAGCCTTGCCGAAGCCATGTTGTTCGCCGCCGGCGCAACGGATCGGCTGGGCTCGACGGCGAATGGCAGCAGCATCGGCGACAGCAGCCCTGAATCGCGGCAGCGGGGCGGCTCCACCGAGCTCAATCTGTACAATTTCAAGTATCTCGACGACGAATTCGCGCTGATCGACGTCCCAGGTTCGATCGGCTTTTCGGCTGATGGCGCTCGCGCAGTAGCGGGAGCAGACCTCGCAATCGTCGTTGTTGATCCCGACCCGGCTCGCGCACCGCTTGCGGCACCTGCCCTGCGCATGCTTGACGAGCTTGGAATTCCCCATCTCATCTTCGTCAACCGGATCGACCAGGCACATGGCCGGATCCGCGATCTCCTGTCCGCCCTTCAGCCGATGAGCGTTTCGCCTCTGATCGCTCGCCAGATTCCGATCTGGGATGGTGAAAAGGTCAGCGGCTTTGTCGACCTCGCCCTGGAACGGGCCTTCAAATATCGCGCGGGCAGGGAATCAGAGCGGATCGAGATTCCGTCCGAGCTCCAGGACCGCGAAATCGAAGCCCGAACCCACATGCTCGAACAGCTCGCGGACCATGACGATGAGCTTCTCGAACAATTGCTGATGGACGAGACCCCGAGCCGCGAAAAGGTCCTTCAGGACCTCGCCCGCGAGACCGGCGAGAATATCGGCGTGTCCGTGTTGTTCGGTTGTGCGACCAGCTCGTGGGGCGTCCGCCGTTTGCTCAAGGCCCTGCGCCATGAGGCCCCTGGACCACAAGCGACCGCGACCCGCCTCTCGGTTTCCGACCCCAGCATGTATGTCTTCAAGATCCTGCACGGATCGATCGGCCGACTGGCGCTCGCCAGAGTGCTCGGCGGCAAGATCCGCGAAGGAGCAGACCTCAAGACCCGGGATGGCGAGCATTCCCGCGCCGGATCCCTCTTCAAGGTCCAGGGCGAGAAGACGCAAAAGATGAGCGAAGCCCAGTCCGGCGACGTCATTGCAATTGCGAAGGTCGACTCAGTGAAGGGCGGCGAGTGGCTGGGATCCGGCAAGGTACCGCCGCAGGTCGAGATTGAATATCCGGCCCGGAACTGCGCGTTCGCGATCGAACCCGCCGACCGCAAGGACGACGTGAAACTCTCCGGAGCACTGCAGCGCCTGACCGAAGAGGACGCGGGCCTCATCGTCGAGCATGACGATGCCAACCATGAGATTCGGCTCAAGGGCGTCAACGACGAGCACCTGAACACCGTGATCGGTCGCCTCAAACGGCGATATGGCGTGGAGGTGAAAAGCCATCCGCCGTCGGTCGGATACCGCGAGTCCGTACGGAAATCGGTGCGTCAGCACGGCCGCCACAAGAAGCAGTCGGGCGGCCATGGCCAGTTCGGCGACGTGATCATCGAGATCCGCCCGGTCGGCCGTGGCGAAGGCTTCCAGTTCGACGAGAAGATCCACGGCGGCTCAGTTCCGAAGCAATGGATTCCCGCCGTCGAAGACGGCGTTCGCGAAGCCATGGCGAAGGGGCCGCTCGGCTTCCAGGTGGTCGATGTCGCGGTGACTTTGGTCGACGGAAGCTACCATAGCGTCGACAGCTCCGAACTCGCATTCCGGCTGGCGGGCCGCCTCGCGATGCAGGAAGCGCTCGCTGCGGCCGCCCCGCACCTGCTCGAGCCGATGCACAAGATCACGGTGGTCAGCCCGTCGAGCGCGACTAGCCGCATTACCTCTGCGGTCGCCGGACGGCGCGGACAGATGCTCGGCATGGCCCCGCGGGACGGGTGGACCGGCTGGGACCGGATCGAAGCCCTGATTCCTGAAGCCGAGCTGGGCGGGCTCGAGGCCGAGCTCCGGTCGCAGAGCCAGGGATTGGCGACCTACGAAGCCGAGTTCGATCATCTGGCTGAACTGAACGGACCTTTGGCCGACAAGGTCATTCAGCAACGGGTTCCCGAGCCCGCCTGACGGCCAAAATTGGTCGCGACACGAGACGCCGGCTCGTCTAGGCGGGCCGGCGAATGAAGCACTGGTTCCGGGACGCACACTTCCGTTCGCTGCTGAAGAACAGCGGCTATCTCGCGGGTTCAAAGGCAGTTGCAGCCGTCGCCGGCATCGCGACGCTTGCCTTTGCCGGCCGCGGCCTCGGCGTCGTGCTGTTCGGAACCCTGATCCTCATCACAAGCTACGCCAAGGCGGCCAGCGGGCTCAGCAAGTTCCAGTCGTGGCAGCTGATCGTCCGTTACGGCGGCCAGGCGCTCGCTGCAGGCGATCACGAAGAATTCAAGGCATCCACCGGCTTCGCTTTCGCACTCGACGTCGTGAGCGGAATCGGCGGAATGATCGTTGCCGTCATGCTGCTTCCATTCATCGGCGGCTGGATCGGCGTCACCGGGCAATATCTGTGGCTCGCGATGCTCTACTGCACGCTCCTCCCGACCATGGGCGCCGCGACGCCCGTCGGAGTGCTTCGGGCCCTTGATCGTTTCGACCTGATCAGCTGGCAGGGCAGCAGTTACCCGATCGTGCGCGGCGCCCTCGCCGGCATTGCCTTTGCGGCGGGCTCGCCTCTCGAGATCTATGTCGCCATCTGGTGGATCACCGATCTCGGCGGCGACCTTTTCCTTTGGTATCTGGCCTGGCGCGAGCTTCGGCGTCGCGGCCTGCTCAAGGGCATCCGGCCAACCCTGCGACCCGAAACGCTGCCCGGAGCCTGGCGCTTCGCGATACAGGTGAACCTGACTTCCAGCTTGATCACGGCTTGGGGTCCGATTGCTCGTCTCGTCGTCGGCGGCCTTCTGGGCGCGATTGGAGCCGGCCTGTTCCGGGTCGCATCGAGCCTGGCCGACAGCGCACAGAAACCGGCGGACCTGTTGGCGAAGGCATTTTATCCGGAAGTCGTTCGAATGGATCTCGCGACGAAGAAGCCGTGGAAGCTGATGTTGCGCGGAACCGCCCTGGCAGGCGCGGCCTGCGCGATCAGCATCCTGATCCTGATCATCGTCGGCAAACCGCTCATCAACCTGCTGTTCGGCAAGGACTTCATTGGTGCTTATCCGGTCATCCTCGTACTGATCATCGCCCCTGTTCTCGCGATTGTGAGCTTCCCGCTCCCCTCGATGCTCTATGCGCTCGATCGCCCAGACGCACCGCTCACCGCTCGGCTCATCGGGACCATCATCTTCTTCGTGATCGTCGCCCCGCTGTCCTGGACCTTGGGCGTCATCGGCGCGGCAATTGCTTTCGTCATCGGCAACGCGGCGATGGTCATTGTGCTGATCGGCCAGCTTCTGCGGGAATATCGGCGGGTACGTGCGTGACCCAGGAGAAGCCGCGGATCTGGGTGCTGCTCGGCTCGCGCCGCGGCGACAATAATCAGCTCCTCGCTCTGGCCGAGGCGCTGGGAATGGCGTTCGAAACGCGAACGCTCACCTATCGCCGGTCATGGGCATTGCTCTTGAATCTGCTCCCGAAGCGGCCGCACTTGTTGACCAGCCGCGCGCGCCACGCGTTCGAGCCGCCCTGGCCGGACCTGATTCTCGGGATCGGCCGCCGCAGCGTTGCCGTTTCGAGATGGATCCGGAAGAGAAGCGGCGGTCGCGCGAAGATCGTCCGCGTCGGCAACCCGCGCGCCGCGAACCGGCTGTTCGATCTCGTCATTACGACTAGCCAGTATCCAGTTCCGAACGGAGAGAATGTCCTTCGACTTCCCGTGGCGATGGGACGGCACACGAAGCCGCCCGTCCTGACGGAGGCTGAGGCGGAATGGCTCAAATCGCTGCCGCGCCCGCACCTGCTCCTCGCGGTAGGCGGGACGACCCGATACTGGCAGCTGCCAGGAGGCGGTCTCGTCGAATCCGTGAGGCGGCTGGCAGACCGCGCGAAGGCCGCTGATGGATCGCTCATCGTCGTCACTAGCCCGCGCACGCCAACCTGGGCGGTCAACGCCATCCAGAGTTCAGGCGCAAGCTGCCGCGTCGTGGCCGACGGCAGCGTTCGCTATTCCGTGCTTCTCGCCGATGCGGATGAGAACTTTGTCACAGCCGATAGCGTCTCGATGATTTCGGAGGCCATTCTGACCGGCAATTCGGTCGGACTTGTCCCGGTAGAGCTCAATAGGGAGGGTCGTCGCAGGCTCGGAGACAACGGCTTTTCGCAAGAGCGACGTGACCTTCGCCGATTTTGGGCCGATCTTGAAGCCAGGGGACTTGTCGGCACCGTCGATGAGCCGGCACGCGGCAAGGTCGAAGACCCGGTGAAGCTGGCAGCGGCCGCGGTGAGGCAACTTCTAGGCGAAGACGTCGCCTAGCTTCCAGCCGCGGTAACGATCGACAAGCTCCGGCGAGTCATGGCGAATGTGGTTGGCGATCATCTCCCTTCGCAATTCCTCGCCCGTCACCGAGCCCTCGTCGAGCAGATCGGCAAGCAGCGAGTAGACGAATGCCTCCTGCCTCGGATCGGGGTGCTGCTCGTACTTTCGGCTGGCCAAGCGGCGCAGAAAATCGAACGGACCGCGTTCGCGCAGCGTGTAATCGACCGGAAGTCCAGACTTCCAAGGCTGCGTGCGGCGCTTCGTCGTGTGCAGAATCCCCGTCTCGCGGGTCAAGCGGTCGAAGTCGTTCCACTGCGGCTCAAGGAAGCCGATGGTCGAGCGATCCTCCCGCTTCAGTTCGATCCAGTCGACGTAATCGAACCGATGTTCGAAGAGATCGTCGAGGTCCCTGTCGAACTGCCAGTGCTTCAGCCTGGACGTGTCGAGAAGCATGACGGACGTGGCGATATAGTCTGCCTGCCGGTTATGTCCCGGGCGAGCGACTGCCATGATCGCCTTTCCATCCATGTCCCGGTCGAAGAGTCCCGCGACATCGCCGACACCGAAGCAGTCCGGATCCGTCACCAGGGCGCGCCCCTCGAAGTTCATCAGCGTTGGCGGGGCAAAGCGGAGTGGAGTGAAGCTCTGCAGGTCGTCCGGTTCCCACCGACGCACGTGGCCGGCGCGCAGGATCGACTGTCCGGGCTGCATCATGCGCGGGAAGTCCTCAGCGCGCATGATCTGCACGTCGAAGCTGTCGGGACGCGCGCTGCTCTTCCTGTAACTGTGCGCCGAAATCTTCGCGCCGAGCAGCTGGCGGTCGTTCGCCTGGATGAAGACGGTTGGCTTCACTCGGGTTCGCATTGGCGAAGGGAGTCGACGACAGCCACCGGCAGCCAGCCGCCCAATCCGTTCTTTGCACCGAAATCCGGGGGAAATTCCTCGCCAGCGTGGATGCCGCCGGCGACGAAAATGGCATCGAAGCCCATTTTTGCAGCGCCGAGAATGTCGGTCTGAAGACCATCTCCCACTGCGAGCACTTCAGAAGGCGCCGGATTACCGGCGAGACCGAGCGCGTGCCGATAGATGGTCGGAAACGGTTTGCCATACCATTCCACGCGCCCGCCGAGATCGAGATAGATATCGGCAAGAGCGCCCGCGCATGGCTCCGTAGCGCCCCCGCGGACCACGATTCGATCCGGGTTCAGGCAGTGAAGCAGGACGTCGCGCCGTGCGAGTTCCTCAAGCTGAGGGCGATAATCCTCGACCTGGTGACGCTCGTCGTCCAGACCGGTGCAGGCGAGCTCAGTGAAGTCGTTGCCATCTGCGATCGGCACTTTCCTGCCCTTGAGAATTGCAAGGTCAGATCGGGTACCGATGAAGCCCACCGCCTGACCAGTGGCAGTCAGCGCGGCAATTCCCGCTTCGCCGCTGGTCGAAATGCCGTCCCAGGCTTCGCGAGGCAATCCGATCCGTCCAAGCTGCGCTTCAACCGCTTCAGCAGTTCTTGGAGCGTTGGTAATCAGGACAATCCTACGCTTTTCGTCCCGCCATTTAAGGAGCCGGTCGGCCGAGCCCGGATACAGGTTAACACCGTCGTGAACGACGCCCCAGATGTCGCACAATATGACTCGATAACGCTCGGGAAGCGTTCCCACGAAGCTCATTCGAGGCCCGAATCGATCAATGCCTGCTCGATCGGCTCCACGTCCTCGGGATTGTTGAGCTCGCGAAGTGCAAATGGCGGCGTTTCGACATCCACCACGGCCATCGGCACGCCCGTGACGAGAAATCGCAGCTGTTCGAGCCCTTCGAGCTGCTCGAGTTCGCTGACGGGGGTCGCAACGTAGCGATCGAGGGCCTCGGGGCGATACGCGTAGACGCCGACGTGAAGACGGACTGGTGAGATGGCCCCGTCGAGTGCGGGCTTCGGCAAATATGGAATGAGGCGTTTGGAGAAGTAGAGCGCATAGCCCTGCCCGTCTGTAACGACGCTCGTTCCGCCAACGCGACCAGCGGCCTCCTCCGCCTGAAGTGCGCGAGTTTCCTCGCTCCTCAGCCGAATGGCCGGAGTGGCCACGAGCGCGTCGCTGTCGCTTTGCATTCGAGCGATGAGCGACTCGACGAACCCCGGCGGAGTCAGCAGCGCATCACCCTGAAAATTGACGATAAGGTCCGGCTCGTGCAGCGAGGAAAGCGCCTCGGCGCAACGTTCCGTGCCGTTGCGACATTCAGGCGACGTCATGATCACGCCGACGCCGAACCTGTTGCAGGCTTTCGCGATCCGCTCATCGTCGGTGGTCACGTAGACCTCGGAAACGCCCGAGACCCGACGAGCGGCCTCAACGCTTCGTTGGATCAACGGCTTAGTCACTCCAGTCGAGCCCTTCAGCTCCACCAGCGGCTTTCCCGGATAGCGGGACGACGCGTAACGCGCCGGAATCAGTATGACTGTCTTCATCGCGCGGTCGGACAATCGTGGATGTGGAGCACTCCGAGCGGCCGTTTTCTCCCATTCTCATCGTCGACTACGAACAATGTCGTGATCCTGTACTCGTCGAACAGGGCGAGAGCGTCGTCTATCAGTGCGTCCTTTGCGATCGTCTTGGGGTTGGCGGTCATGAATTCGTCCGCCTTGTGCTCGAGACCTTCCTCCATATGTCTTCGAAGATCTCCGTCGGTGATCACTCCGACCAGGTAGCCGTCGTTGTCGACTACGCCGACCACGCCCAGCCGCTTGGCGGTCATTTCCATGATCGTGTCGCGCATCGAGCTGTCGGCACGGGTCAGCGGCAGCTCGGGGCCCGAATGCATGAGTCGGCTAACCGGCTTCAGCCGCGAGCCAAGCGCTCCACCCGGGTGCAGTCGACCGAAGTCTGCGCGGCTGAACCCCTTGAGGTTCATCACCGTCATCGCCAGCGCGTCACCAAGCGCCAGCGTCATCGTCGTCGAGGTTGTCGGCGCAACGGATTCGGGGCCAACCTCTCGCCACGGCGGAAGAACGAGAGCCGCTTCTGCCGCATCCGAAAGCATCGAATGCGGATTGCCGGTGAGTCCAATGATCGGGATCGACGCGGCGCGGAAATGATCGATCACCGGCTCGAGCTCTCCAGTCGTCCCGCTGAGCGAGATCAGGATCGCAACGTCGCCCGTCGACGCCATACCGAGATCGCCATGAATGGCTTCGGCAAGATGAAGGAAGACAGACGTCGTCCCGGTTGACGCAAAGGTCGCAGAAATCTTGCGCCCGACATGGCCGGACTTGCCGAGGCCGGCGACGATCACCTTGCCCTTGCATCCAACGATCAGCTCGACAGCATGTTCGAAGGCTTCACCAAGATTGTCCGCAAGGGCGTCGAGCGCGCGCGCTTCGTCGTGAAGCACGTTCCTGCCAAAATCGAGCAGGTTCCTGCTCGACGTCTTGCTCTCCAAGTCGCTCATCGGCGCCGACCTAGCCGCACCCGGACCGGGTGTGAAGAAGCCCAGCTTGACGCGGGAGGTGGCAACGGCTTGGGTCTGCGCCGCAATTACGGAGGGATGACTAGGTGGCGAAGCGACTGACGCGGTTCATCCTGCTTGCGCTCGTGCTCGGAATCATTGCCGGATGGGCGATCAACGCCGCGATCGACGATGGCAGTCCGCAGAGCGCCGATCAGCTGAAGCAGATCGCCGAATACCTCAGCATCGTCACCGCGCTGTTCCTGCGCCTCATCAAGATGATCATCGCGCCATTGGTCTTCTCGACCCTGGTCGCCGGTATCGCCCACATGGGCGACATCGCGGCGCTGGGCCGCGTTGGACTGCGTTCGGTCGGCTGGTTCATCCTTGCCAGCCTCGTGTCCCTCACGCTCGGTCTGCTGCTGGTCAACCTGCTTCAGCCGGGCATAGGCCTGAACCTGCCGCTTCCGCCGACAACTGCCGCGAGCGGGGTGGAGACTGCGGCTTTCAACCTCAAGGACTTCGTCTCCCACCTCGTCCCTGCATCAATCTTCGAAGCGATGGCGGCCAACGAGATCCTGCCGATCGTCATTTTCTCGATTTTCTTTGGCGTGGCGCTGACCGCCGTCGGTGACTCCGGCAAACCCATCGTCAAAGGCGTGGAAGCCCTCGTGAAGGTGATGCTGCAGGTCACCGACTACGTGATGCGGTTCGCCCCATTTGCGGTGTTCACCGCCGTGACCAGCTCCATCGCCGAGAAGGGTCCGGAAATCCTGATCACCTTCGGCAAGTTTGTCGGAAGCTTCTATCTCGGACTCGCAATCCTTTGGTCGTTGCTGATC
>DASSFK010000047.1:0-6831 GCA_035694565.1 Sphingomicrobium sp. | reverse complement strand
ATCGACGGCGAGGCATTGCTTTGGGCGCACAACCGGCTGATTGCGCGGCCTGAAGAGCGGCGAATTCTGATGGTGATCTCCGACGGCGCGCCGGTCGATGATTCGACGGCTTCGGCCAACGGCGGCGCCTATCTCGAGCGGCATCTTCGTCAGGTGATCGAGTGGGTCGAGCGCCGTTCGACGGTCGAGTTGGTGGCCATCGGCATCGGGCACGACGTGACCCGCTACTACAGCCGCGCGGTGACGATCATGGATGCGGAGCAGCTTGGCGGAGCGATGATCGAGCAGCTCGCCCGGCTTTTCGAGACGCCCTGAAAAAGTTGGGCCCGACGCAGTTACGCACGCCGGGCCCCCCTCGATTACGCGACGCGAGGGACTAAATGGTGACGGGGAAAAGGGGAAAACCTCGCCACTTGAGAGGCTTATGCGCGATTCGCGCTTCACCGAAGCTGAACGAAGTACGCAACCAATATTCAGGAAGCAGCGGTTCTATTGCGAACAGTTCGCAACAAGCTATGGGCGATTCATGACCCCTTCGATGATTCGCCTCCGCCGCGCCTGGTTCCAGATTCACAAGTGGCTCGGGATCGTCCTTGCGATCCTGATCATTCCGTTGTCGCTGAGCGGTGCCGCGCTCGTCTGGCACGATTGGCTCGACGAGCAGATCAATCCGCAGCGCTATCCCAAAGCGACGTCGCCGCTTCTGGCGCCACCGGCTTATGCCGAGAGCGTGAACAAGCTGCTGAAGCCGGGGGAGCGGATCGCGTCGGTCAGCTTCCCGGAACAGATCGGAAGCGTCCAGGTGACCATCAGCAAGCCATCCAAGGCCGGCGGACGGCCGCAGCGCTCCTGGATCTGGCTCGACCCAAGGACTGCCGATCCGATCGATCGGGCAGGGACGAGCGAAGGCCCGATCCGGTTGCTCCACTCGCTCCATGGAAGCCTGATGGTCCCCGGAGCCGGCCGACAGATCGTGGGCTGGATCGGAATAGCAATGCTCGTGTCGTCGCTGACGGGCATCTGGTTGTGGTGGCCGCTCAAGGGCAAGCCAACCCGCGGCTTCAAGTGGAACCGGCGACCGGACTTCAATTCCAACCTCCACCACTTGGGAGGGTTCTGGATCGCGCTCCCGCTTGCGGTCCTTTCGCTCACCGGGGTCTGGATCTCCTTTCCAGCCGTTTTCAGCCAGTTATCGGCAGGCCCTCCGGCTCCCGGACCAGGCGCAACGGGGCTGCCGCTCATGCTGCCCCGGCAGAGCGTCGAGAAGGCGGCGGCGGCCGCGCAGGCGCTCGCTTCCGGCCGGGTAACGAACATCGTCTGGCCGACGGATAAGAAGGCCGAGTGGACTGTCACTCTGAAAGGCAAGGGCGCACCAGCCGAGATCAAGGTCCAGGACCTCGACGCGAGCGCGAAGGAGTCACCCGCAAAGCCGGAGACGCTCGCTCGAACCATGCGCCGAATTCACGACGGCACGGGAATGCCGGTCGTGTGGCAGATCATCATTTTCGTCGGAGGGATCCTTCCGGCGCTGCTCGCCGTGACGGGAATCCTGATGTGGCTGCGCATGCGCCGGCGGCGCGATAAGCACCGCCGCGGTGCCGCGGCATTCGCAGAAGCGGAAGCCCTGGCGGGCTAGCGGCCTTCAAGCTGGCCGCCGCCGAATTAGGCCGCGGGCTGTGCCTTCTTGGCGATCTCGCGCTTCAGCTTGCGGACCTTCGGCGACAGCTTGTCGTCGCTGGTCTTCAGGAGCCAGTTGTCGAGGCCGCCGACATGCTCAACCGAACGAAGGCCGTGCGTCGAAACGCGCAGCTTCACGCTCTGACCGAGCGAATCGGAGATCAACGTTACGTTCTGCAGATTCGGCAGAAACGTCCGCTTGGTCTTGTTGTTGGCGTGGGAAACATTGTGACCCACCTGCCGGCCCTTGCCGGTCAGCTCGCAAACGCGCGACATGATGTTCGTTCCTGATTCGTTGAAGCGGGGCCGCTCGCAAGAGGGCCCGGAAAGCCGCAGCCCGATAGCCACAAGGCGGGTGTACGTCAACCTTGCGGCGGACCCAGACAACCGTAGCTGCGTTATGTCGGGCGGGTTACGTTAGATCGGAACAGGGGATGCGCGCAGTTCTAATCCTATTGATACTGGCCGTGGTGGCGTTGATCGTTCTCGTCGCCACCGGCCTTCTCGACATCAATCAGACCCGTCCGGCCGAAGCGCCGCAAGTGTCGGTGAACGACAAGGGCATTACCGCGACGGGCGGGCAAACGCCTGCGTTCGATGTCGAAACCGGAACCGTCAGCGTCGGGACAAATCAGGTGAACGTCACCGTCCCGGCACCTTCGGTGAAAGTGAACCCGGCCGACGGCAACCAGGTTCAGCCAGCAACCAACACCGCTCAGTAAGGGCAGCATCGACAGATCAGGCGGCCTGCTCTAGCCGCCCGATGTGAGTTTTCCTCTGCCATTGCCCATGCGCCGAGCGCTCGATCTTGCTCGTGAGGCCGCTGCGAACGGCGAAGTGCCGGTGGGCGCGGTCGTCACGAGGGGCGGCGAGATCATCGCGGAAGCTCGCAACGCCATGCGGGGCAGCCTCGATCCCACCGCCCACGCCGAAGTCGTCGCGATCCGCGAGGCGGCGGTGACGCTGGGACAGCCCCGGCTCGACGGCTGCACCTTGTGGGTGACGCTGGAGCCCTGCGCGATGTGCGCCGGTGCCATCGCGCTTGCGAGAGTGGAGGCGCTGCGCTTCGCGGCGGAGGATCCGAAGGGTGGAGGCGTCGTCCATGGAGCCCGGGTGTTCAGCCAGCCGACCTGTCACCACCGGCCGAATGTCCTCGGCGGGATCGGAGAAGCAGAAGCGGCCGAGCTTCTGAAGGGATTTTTCGCTGAGCGGCGCTGATTCGATCGCCGCTTGTGAACAAAAGCGCTCGCAGGCATTTAACAGCGTTACGCAATGAGCGATCCCTCCCCCATCCCCTGGTTCGACGTCGCCCTCATCCTCGCACTGGTCGTGCTGAACGGCGTCCTGTCGATGAGCGAGCTTGCGATCGTCTCCTCCCGGGAGGCGCGCCTCAAGGCGATGGCGAAGAGCGGCAGCAGCGGCGCGCAATGTGCGCTCGATCTTGCCGCAGACCCCGGGAAATTCCTCTCGACCGTTCAAACCGGCATCACGCTGATTGCGATTTTCGCAGGCGCCTTTTCGGGTGCCAGCCTGGGCAAGCCGGCCGCGGAGCGAATCCAGCTCCTCGGAGTCAGCCCGGAATCGGCCGAGACGCTCGGGTTCGGACTCGTAATCGTCCTCACCACTTATGTTTCGCTGGTGATCGGCGAGATCGTTCCGAAACAGATCGCGCTTCGCTCACCCGAGCCAATCGCCGTCTTGATGGCGAGGCCGATGCGCTGGCTGTCGAAGATTACGGCGCCTTTCGTCTGGTTGCTCGATCGCACCAGCAAGCTGGTGTTCAAGCTGATCGGCCTCAGCCGGGAGTCGGAGAACACCGTAACGGCCGAGGAGCTCCACCTCGTCGTCGCCGAAGCTCAGACGGCCGGGGTGCTCGAGGAAAGCGAGCGCGCGATCATCTCCGGAATCGTCCGTCTCGCGGATCGGCCGGTGCGTGAAGTGATGACTCCGCGTACGGACGTCGACTGGATCGACGTGAACTCAACAGCCGATGAGCTTCATTCGGCGCTGAAGCAAAGCACGCACAGCCGGATCCCGGTCGTCAACGGATCGGTCGACGACATCGTCGGGGTCATCCGGACACGGGACCTGCTCGATGCAATGCTCGATGGGCGCGAGCTCAACCTGCGCGAACTGACCCGGCCCGCGCCGGTCATTCCCGACTTGATGGATGCAATGGATGCGCTGGTCGTGCTCCGGTCGGCCGAAGTGCCGTTGGCGCTCGTTCACGACGAGTATGGACACTTCGACGGGATCGTTACGCCGGGAAGCATTCTTGCCGCCCTCGCAGGGACCTTCGCTCATGATGTGGAGGAAGGCGATGAACCCGATCTCGTCGAGCGCGAGGATGGGAGCTGGCTGATTTCAGGCGCGGCGAGCGCCGACGTTCTCGACGATCGCCTCGGAGTGAATATGCCCCACGACCGTGACTATTCGACGGTCGCCGGCTTCGCGCTTTCCGTTCTGAAGCGCCTTCCCCAGACGGGTGAGACCTTCATGCACGACGGTTGGAAATTCGAGGTCGTCGACATGGACGGCCGCAAGATCGACAAGCTCATCGGTTCGCGTCCAAAACGGCGTTCTCGCGAGCAGGAGCCCGCGAAGGTCGAGCAGACCTAGAGCCGACCGAAGTTCGCTTCAAAGCCAGCCGTATCGCCGCGGGCGAGATAATCGGCCTGCTCGATGATTCGATCCCGCTCCAGACGCCCGGCAAACGCCCCGAGCTGCGGATCGATCTTTTCGATGTCGATATAGGTCAGGCGCGCCAGTTCGTCGTAGCGGCGGAAGCCGAGGCCGTTCAGAGCCTGCTCGAATTTGGGGCCTACGCCTTTCAGCCGCGTAAGGTCATCTCGGGCCTCATCGTGGGCCAGCTCTCTGTGCACCGGCGCCCCGAGGATCTCACCGACGACATCACTGGTCGCCGCTGCGGCTTCGCCGTCGAGGCCTCGCCCTTCGGCTTCTGGTTTCGGATTCTGCATGTGCGGGCGAAGCGGCGTGTTATCGGATAATCGGACGCGTTGCCGCGGGCGGAGGAGCAGGAACGCGATCAGCGCGAGGACGATGACCGCGATGATGATGAGCGGAAGATTTTGTTGAAGGTCCATCACCAACTCCACTGCGCGTTATAGCGGCGCCGCAATTCGAGCAAATAAGCCAACAGCAGCCCAAGGCCAAAGCTGATGAGCGCCGCAAGTTCCACTTCGGCCACCAATGGAAGAATGAAACCGCCGTGGGTTTCGGTCCAGTGCACCTCTCCGACGCCCGCGACGTCGTTCAGAATGCGGACGAGCTCGGACCGCTGGAAGTCGTCGGCCGGTCCGGAGAGGACGAGGCTGCGTCGGAGCGGGCCGCGAACGACGACGGCGTGCACCGGCTCCATCTCGAAATCGACAAGAACCTGCCGGGCCTGGCGCTCGACCGTCGTGGCGAAGCGATCGCCCGTGCCGACCGGCCCATGCCAGATCCAGGCGGCGAGCAGGGTCGCCGCTCCTGCAATCACGACAGTGGCCAGCCGTCTTCGCCTGTAGCCCGGGGAAGGGCCGCTCTTGGGGAGACGGTAGGCGAACCGGCCGGACAAGACCCCGATCACCACGGCCGCGCTGATCGCCGGCCAGTACAGGTCCCAGAACAGGTTCATTCGCTTGCCGGTGCTCCTTCGCCTGCGCGCTCGAGTTCCCTCCAGCCGATGTCGCGGCGGTGGAACCCGTCGGCGAAGTCGATCTGGTCGACCGCACGATAGGCCCGGGCGCGGGCGTTGGCGAAGGTGTCGGCGGTCGCGGTTACCGCGAGAACGCGACCGCCCTTGGCGACAAGCGTTCCGCCCGAACGGGCGGTTCCGGCATGAAAGACCGTGACCCCTGGAATCTGCTCGGCCGCTTCGATTTCCCGGATGAGACCCCCGCTGGTCGGCGTCCCCGGATAGCCCTGGGCGGCAACGATCACGGTCATTGCGTAATGGTCCGAGAGCTCAGGCGTCTCCTCGCCCAGACGCCCGGTCGCGACGGCGTTGAGGAGTTCGGCGAAATCGCCCTCGAGGCGCGGCATGATCGCCTCGCATTCGGGATCGCCGAACCGAACATTATATTCGATCAGCTTTGGCCCTTCGCTCGTCAGCATCAGTCCCGCGTAGAGAACTCCGGAGAAGGGCGTGCCCGAGTCCGCGAGAGCCTTCACGGTCGGCCGGACGATCTCGTCCATTGCACGCTGCTCGAGCTCGCGCGTCAGTACGGGAGCCGGGCTGTAGGCGCCCATTCCGCCAGTGTTCGGTCCGGTATCGCCCTCGCCAACACGCTTATGGTCCTGGGCGGAGGCGAGTGAGACAGCGGTTTCGCCGTCAACCAGTGCGAACAGGCTCGCTTCCTCACCGGAGAGGAATTCCTCGATCACCATCGGACCATCGCCGGCGGCGTCGATCGCCGCCTCGGCTTCCTCGCGCGACATTGCGACCGTGACGCCCTTCCCTGCCGCCAGTCCGTCGGCCTTGATCACCACCGGAATGCCGAACTGCTTCAACGCGTCATGCGCGGCCGCCGTCGTATCGACGCGGACGTAGCCCGCGGTGGGAATCGCGTTCGCCGCGCAGAGGTCCTTGGTGAAACCCTTCGAGCCTTCGAGTTGAGCAGCCGCCGCGTTGGGACCAAACACCGCGATACCCGCCTCGCGCAGAGTGTCGGCCACGCCCGCGACCAACGGCGCCTCAGGACCGATGACGACGAGATCGATGTCGCGCTGCCGGGCAAGGTCTGCGACCGCCGCCGGGTCGCAGGGGTCCAGCGCGATACACTCCGCCCATCGCGCAATGCCGGGATTTCCAGGTGCCGCGACGAGCATTTCGCAGCTCGGCGATTGCCTCAGCCGCCACGCGAGCGCATCTTCTCGGCCACCCGAACCCAACAGCAGGATGTTCATGGATCTCCCCGATGACAGCAGTGGCGGCCTGTTAGCCGAGGCCAAGGCCGGCGACAACGCACCCGCTCTGTCGGTCACCGAGTTGTCGGCGTCGCTCAAGCGGACGATCGAGACGTCCTACGGTCGAGTCCGAGTTCGCGGCGAGATCTCGGGGTTCAAGCGCCATGCCTCCGGTCACTGCTATTTCTCGCTGAAGGACGAGGGCGCCTGCATGGACGCAGTCGTCTGGCGAAGCTCGGCTCAGGG
>DASSFK010000046.1:0-4488 GCA_035694565.1 Sphingomicrobium sp. | reverse complement strand
ACCAGCTGGCGGGCCGCCCAGATCGTCGGAGCGAACTTGGCGCGGTAAACGATCATGTCGAGGCGGCGCTCGAGGAGCCCGATCAGGTTCTGCGAGGCGTCGCCCTTCATGGCGCTCGCTTCCTGGTAGGTCCGCTTGAACTGCTTCTCGGTGATGTCGCCGTAATAGCCCTTCAGCTTTTGCTTGGCGCGGAGCTGAATGCCGAAGTCGGACAGCTTGCCCTTGCGGCGCTGGCCGTGCTGACCAGGGCCATATTCGCGGCGGTTGACCGGGCTCTTGGGACGTCCGAAGACGTTTTCACCCATGCGGCGGTCGAGTTTATACTTGGCGCTTGAGCGCTTGCTCACGTCGGTTCTCCAATTCGCGTTATCGTTGCGCCCGGAACCGCACCGCAGAGCATTGCGCTCTACGCGATCACCGCTTCACCGGGCATGCGGGATCAATTGCGAGCGGCGCACCTAGGGGAGCCGCCCCACGAGGTCAAGTTTTGCGAAGTTACCGAGCGCCCTGAGCCGCGCGCTTCCACTGCTCGGCAGTGAGGCAGATGCGCTTGCCGCCGAGGCGGGACTCAGTGCTCTCCTCGCGCTTGCAAATCTTCTTCTCGACCTTGTCGGCTTTGTTGGCATCGGCATCGGCATCGGCAGCGGCCTGCTGAGCGGGAACCTGAGCGGTGGCCGAATCGGTCGGGACGTTTCCGGAAACGAGGAGCAGAACGCCGAGGAAAAACGTCATGCAACAGTCCTTCTAATGCAACGGGTTAGGCTCCGTGACGAATTTCCCAACCGGCGTCAATCTCGATGTCGTGAAGGGTTTACAAGCGCACGGACAATGCCGCGGATCGCCTTCACTTCGCGGGACGACCAGCCGGTCTTGGTGAAGATCGTCCGGATGGTGTTCTTGGTTGCCTGGGTTCGCGACGGAGGGTGAAAATAGCCCTTTGCGTCGAGCTCTTCCTCCAGCTGAGCGATCATTCCTTCGAGTTCACCCTGAGGGGCCGGTGCCTCCAGCTCCTTGGACGTGGGCGAAGCGAGTTCCGACCGCCTGGACCATTCGTAAGCGAGCAGAATCACCGCCTGCGCGAGGTTTAGCGAGCCGAACTCCGGATTGATCGGCACAGTGACGATCGCATTGGCCAGCGCGACATCCTCGGTTTCGAGGCCGGAGCGTTCGGGGCCGAAGAGGATTGCAGTTCGACCTTTCGATCCGACGATGCCGTCCGCCATCTCCTCCGGCGTTACAACCGGCATGACGAGATCGCGGCGGCGAACGGTTGAGGCGAAGACGTTCGAACAGTCCGCGATTGCCCCTTGAACGGTCTCGAACACCCGAGCCTGTTCGAGCACGATATCCGCGCCGCTCGCCGAGGGCCCCGCGTCCGGGTTGGGCCAGCCATCGCGCGGAGCGACCAGCCTCATTTCAGTCAGCCCGAAGTTGAGCATTGCCCGCGCGGCCTTGCCGATGTTCTGGCCAAGTTGCGGACGGACGAGGACGATGACCGGCTCGGACGCGCTCACAGCAATTTTTCGTGGCCAGGCGGCACCGCTTCTTTCTCCACTCGCTCGGCGATCTCGGCGAATTCGCTCGGGTCGCTGAAGTCCTTGTAAATACTGGCGAAGCGGATGTAGGCGACATGATCGATCGTTCTCAGGCCGAACATCACAGCCTCGCCGATCTTCGCCGACGTCACCTCGTCACCCTGGGTTTCCATCTGGCGCTGGACGCCGCTGACGAGCCGGTCGATCTTGGCCGGGTCCACGTCACGCTTGCGGCAGGCATGGCCGATGGCGCGCTCCAGCTTCGCCCGGTCGAAAGGTTCGCGCTTGCCGTCCTTCTTCACAACGGTGAGGTCCCGCAGCTGGACTCGCTCGAATGTGGTGAAACGCGCGCCGCATGCTTCGCACTGGCGTCGGCGCCGGATTGCCGCTCCGTCCTCGGACGGGCGGCTGTCCTTCACCTGGCTGTCTTCATGGGCGCAAAAGGGGCAGCGCATCAGCTATAGATAGGAAAGCGCGCGCAAATCTCACGCACGCGACCGTTCACCTCGCGCTCAACCTCGCCATTGTTCTCCGGCCCGTTCTTGGCGAGCCCATCAAGGACGTCCGCGACCATATCGCCAATGTCGCGGAACTCCGCCTCGGCGAAGCCGCGGGTCGTGCCCGCGGGAGAGCCAACCCGGATGCCGCTGGTCTTGACCGGAGGCAGCGGATCGAACGGAACCCCGTTCTTGTTGCAGGTGATGCCGGCATGCTCGAGACTCTCGTCAGCGTCCTTGCCGGTGAGGCCGAGCGGGCGGAGATCAACTAGCGCCAGATGCGTGTCGGTCCCGCCGGCAACCAAATCCGCGCCGCGTTCCTTGAGCCGGTTTGCGAGGGTCTGGGCGTTGGCAATGACCGCCTTGGCGTAGGTCTTGAATTCCGGCTGCAAAGCTTCGCCGAAAGCGACCGCCTTGGCGGCGATGACATGCATCAGCGGTCCGCCCTGAAGGCCAGGGAAGACCGCCGAGTTGATCTTCTTTGCGATGGCTTCGTCGTCCGTCAGCACCATGCCGCCACGCGGACCGCGGAGCGTCTTGTGAGTCGTCGTCGTAACGACGTGGGCATGGCCGAACGGGGACGGATGCTCGCCTGCCGCGACCAGTCCGGCGAAATGGGCCATGTCGACGAACAGATAGGCTCCGATCTCGTCGGCGATCGCTCGGAAGCGGGCGAAGTCGAGATGGCGCGGATAGGCGGAGCCGCCGGCGATGATCAGCTTCGGCTTGTGCTCCCTCGCCAGCTTCCCGACCTCGTCGAAGTCGACCAGATGGTCGTCTTGGCGAACGCCGTATTGAATCGCGTTGAACCACTTGCCCGATTGGGCGGGTGGAGCGCCGTGGGTGAGGTGACCGCCCGCGGCGAGGCTCATCCCCATGATGGTGTCGCCGGGTTGGAGCAGTGCCATCATCACGGCGCCGTTGGCCTGTGCGCCCGAGTGCGGCTGGACGTTTGCGAAGGCGCAGCCGAACAGCTTCTTTGCACGCTCGATCGCCAGCGTCTCGACTTCATCCGACGGCGCGCAGCCCTGATAGTAGCGGCGGCCCGGATAGCCCTCCGCATATTTGTTGGTGAGAACCGAGCCCTGCGCTTCCAGAACCGCTCGGCTGACGATGTTCTCCGACGCGATCAGCTCGATCTGCGTCTGCTCTCGGACCAGCTCATGCTTGATGCCTTCCGCCACTGCGGGATCGGCATCGGCGAGGCGGCGGGTGAAGAAACCGTCGGGCTGGACGTCGTTAAGGTTGGCGGCGGATGCCATCAGGCGGGTTCCTGTTCCGAAGGGTTGGCGAGCTGGTCGACGCGCCGCTGATGGCGGCCGCCGAGGAAGTTGCTCGTGAGAAAGGCAGTGACACAGGCCTTGGCCATCTCGATCCCGATCAGCCGGGCGCCGAGCGCGATCGCATTTGCGTCGTTGTGCTGGCGGGCAAGCGATGCTGAAAGCGGCTCGGCGACCTGCGCGCAGCGGCAAGCGGGGTTGCGGTTGGCGGCGATTGCGACGCCGATTCCCGACCCGCAAACGGTGACGCCGAGGTCAGCACGCCCGTCAGCGAGAGCCTCCGCGAGGAGGGCTCCGTAACGAGGATAGTCGACACTTTCCGGACCGTTGGTGCCGAGGTCGACGACCTGATGGCCGTCGCCCCGAAGCCAATCGGCGAGCTGGTCCTTCATCTCGAAACCGGCATGGTCGGCGGACAGGGCTATGCGCATGCCGATTTCCTAGCGCGCAAGTCCGTGGCGCGCCACCGTCGCAGATCGAAAAGTCGAGAGTTTCGGTCAGCCTCCCTCGACCAGGCTCAGGATATTTCCGTCCGGATCCTTGAACCAGGCCGTCTTCATCTTCTCGCCGCGATAAATGTCGCCTTCGGGCGTCAGGCCCTGGACGTCGTAATGCTCGAATTGGATTCCCTTGTCCTTGAGCTCACGGACTTCGGAATCGATGTCGTCGACATCGAAAGTCAATGCGGTCGCCTTGTTGGTTCCCGCAAATTCCGACCGATAGACGTTGAGCGTCGTATCGCCGCTCTGGAGCATGAAGAATTCGCCGCCCATCTCCTGGATTGGCTTCAGGCCCAGCTTGTCCTGGTAGAATTGCTTCGCCCGATCGATATCCTTGACGGCTATCATCGGCGTGGCGTCGGCCTTGCCTAGCATTGTCGCTCTCCTGTCGTTGGACGACGAGACAACCAGGCGCCCCGACGGCAGTTCCTCAGGGATCGACGAGCGGGCCGACAAATCAGGCCGGTTTCGGTGAGCCGCCTTCGAGTTGGGCAAGGCGGGCAGCCATTTCCTGAAGCTGCTGCTGCATCGCATTTTCCCGGGAGAAACGGCCCCGGGCGACCCGGAGCGCTTCGGCAAGAGACGGGATGATTTCCCGAATCGCGTCGATTTCCTGCTTGTTGTAGCGGTTTCCGTCGGAGCGGCGGCCGATCAACAAGGTCCCAACCGAGCTTTC
>DASSFK010000045.1:0-6468 GCA_035694565.1 Sphingomicrobium sp. | reverse complement strand
TCGCCACGGCCTTCAGGCTATCGAACGGAGTGACGAGAATGATACCGTCCAGCTTTCTCCGATTGGCAAGGCTCGCCGCGACGCCGCTGCCAATGCTGAAACCGACGGCGATCGTCCGGTCCGGGCGAGTGCGGTCGACGGCAGCGTCGTAAATGAGAGGAGCATCGGCGAGCAGCGCCTTCGCCGACGGGCTTCCCGTCGATGGACGATAACCGCGGTAATGGAAGGCGACGACGTCCACCTCAGGATAGAGTTCGTGGATATAGGTCGCCACATCCTGGCCGTTCCACGCATTTCCGCCAAACCCGACTACCAGCGTCTTCGGCCCGTTCGCCGGGATGGACGACGAAATGTGGACACCGTGAAGCGTATCGCCCTCAGGGGTCTTGACCTGAAGACGCTCCGCTCCCCGCGGAAGGGGGCCGGAGGCTGCCACCGAGTGGGTCGGGAAGATGATTTCGTCTTGAGACCAGGCCATCACGACAATCAGGACGGTAAGGGGAGCAAGTGGGCGAATACGCACCCACATGCCGAGTGACTCAGCCGGCGAATGCGGCCTCAAGCGCTGGAGTAACCCGATCGACGGTATAGGGCTTCTCGATCACCGGAACGTTGGCAAACTGCGCGGGCGGCGGGTCGACGTGGCCGCCAGTCGCGAGCACGAACGGGATCCGCTGTTCGCGAAGCCGCTCGGCGACGGGCCAGACGCTCTCACCCTTCAGGTTGACGTCGAGGATGGCGACGTCGAACCCGCCCTTGTCAGCCTCGGCCAAGGCGTCGCTGACGGACTCGCAGGTCGCGCTGACCGAATGGCCGAGCGATTCGAGGAAATCCTCGAGCATCATCGCAATCAGCGGCTCGTCCTCAACGACCAGGATACTACGTTGCCCCATAACCCCTCGGATACTGTGAGCTTTCACGCCAGCAAAGCCCCATTTTTCTAAGCCGGCGTAAGGGCCTTCCGAGCCGCCTCTGCAAGCTCCTGCACCGAGAACGGCTTGGGCAGGAAAGCGACCTTGTCGAGATCGATCGATTTGCGAAGTTGTTCTTCGGCATAGCCTGACATGAAGAGGACGGGCAGTTCGGGCCGCGATTCGCGGGCTTCCCGGACCATGGTCGGGCCATCCATCTCCGGCATCACCACATCGCTGATCAGCAGGACGAACTCATCTCCGCGGTTGAGGATTTCCAGCGCTTCGAAGCCATTGTTCGCAGTGACGACGGAATAGCCATGGCGAATGAGTGCTCGTTCGGCGACTGTACGAACCATCGGCTCGTCTTCGACCAGCAGGACGGTGCCGCTTCCCCAAAGCTCATTGTCGGCGCTCTTGGCCTGGCGCGGCGCCTGCTTGGCTTCGTCCGAAGTATGGACCGGCAAGTAGATTACGAAGCGGGTTCCTTCATCGACCTTCGAATCGGCGAAGATGAAACCGCCCGACTGCTTCACGATTCCGTAGACGGTCGAAAGGCCAAGGCCCGTTCCCTTCCCGACCTCCTTGGTGGTGAAGAATGGCTCGAACACTTTCCCGAGCACGTTGGCCGAAATTCCGCAGCCGGTGTCACTGACAGAAAGCGCGGTGTAGTCGGCAATCGGCAGGATCTCGGACCCGAGCTCCGCCACCTGATCGGCGCGGACTGCGTAGGTCTGGATGGTCAGCGTGCCGCCGCTCGTCGCGGCCATTGCATCGCGCGCGTTGACCGCCAGATTGATGATCACCTGCTCGAGTTGGCCGGGATCGGCACGGATCGAGCCGAGGTTGCGGCCGTGCTTCACCACCAGGACGACCGTCTCGCCGAGCAGGCGCTTCAACAGATGGGACACTTCCGACACAACATCGGGAAGCTGGAGCACTTGCGGGCGCAGGGTTTGTTGGCGCGAGAAGGCGAGAAGCTGTCGAGTAAGACCCGCGGCGCGGTTCGAGTTCGATTTGATCTGCTGGATGTCGTCATAGTCGCTGTCGCCCGGCGTGTGCCGCATCAGCATCAGGTCGCAATGGCCGATAATCGCGGTCAGGATGTTGTTGAAATCGTGTGCGACGCCGCCCGCAAGCTGGCCAACCGCCTGCATCTTGGTCGCCTGGGCAATCTGCCGTTTGAGCTTCGCTTCCTCGCTGTTGTCCTTGAGAAGAAGCAGTACTGCCGCGTCGCCAAGTCCCCGCAGGCCCGCAATCGTGAGCGCTACCGGCTCCTTCGGGTCACGCGTCAGGCGAATTGCGATATCGCCGGACATGGCAGGACCGCGTGCGTTGCGGCGGACGGCGTCCGCGACTGCGGCCTTGTCTTCCTTGACGACGAGGTCGCCGGGATAGACTGGCTTACCCTTCATTCCAGCTGCAGTCCGGAACGCCTGGTTCATGGTCAGGAAACGGCCGTCGCGGTCGACCAATGCAAGACCGATCGGCATCATGTCGAGCAGGGCTTGAAGGTTTGACGATCCCCCCGACGATTCCTCTCCGTCGAACAGAAGGAAGGTGCCAATCCCGTTCGGCTGCGCGGGGTTTACGGGCACATGGACGGCGCGCATCGCATTGCCGGTTTCGCCATCCCCCTGGACGTGGAATAGTCCGTCCTCTCCGACGTGCACCAACTCGGAGAAACGTGGACCTTCCTCCGCATGTCCAGTCGGAATGGCCCGATCCGCAAACAGTTTGTTGACTGCAAGGACCCTGCCCTCGCCGTCGACCAAGGCCGCAAGCACTCCGGCGCGCGACAGTCTCTCCCCGGTCACCCCAGAAATTCCCTGAACGGTCAGCGCCAGCGGATCGGCTAAGGGTGCGCTCGGGTATCGCCAGAGAAGCATGTCCTTGCGAAGGCCGGCCCGCTGGACTTCGACCGCCGTGGTCCCGGCCAACGTGGCGACGCCGGCAACGCATCCGGCTCCGTCGCGCCACGCCATCGACACCGCGGTGAGAACCGACTGGTTCGACTCTTCGTCAGCGGAAAGCTTCAGGGGCGGAACGGCGTCGAAGCGGATTCGATAAGCCTCGTTCGCGGCAAGCAGAGCACCGTCCTGCGACGTTATCGCGGCAGGTTCTTCGCAAAGCGCCAATGCGGCGCCGACCAGCCCATAATCCGGTCCCAGGGCTAGAGTTTCTGAAGGTGCGGCCGGCGGCGGACGGCGGAAGGCCAGCCATCCGGCGACAGCTCCGGCAATCGCCGGTCCACCCAGCACGAGAGCCGGTATCGGACCGACCAGGAACCACAGGGCGGCGAGGCTGAGAACCGCCCCGGCACCGATGCCCGGGAGCAGCCAGCGACCGCCACCGTCCAGTGGACGATCGACGATCGATGGCAGCTCCTGATGCAGCATTACCAGATACGTACGCGGTCAGCCGGTGCGAGGTAAAGCTTCTGACCCTGCTGCACGTTGAACGCCGGGTACCACGGATCCATGTTGCGGACGATGTCGGTCCGCTGCGGCGACGGCGAGTGCGGATCGGTCAGCAGGCGCTGGAGCAGGTTCGGCTCGCGATAGTTGCGGCGCCATACCTGCGCCCAGCCCAAGTAGAAGCGCTGGTCGGCGCTCATACCGTCGATCACCGGCGGCTCCTTCCCGCCTAGCGAGGCGATGTAGGCATCGTGCGCGACCGTCAGGCCGGCGAGATCGGCGACGTTCTCGCCCATCGTCAGCTTGCCGTTGACGTGCTTGCCCGGCAGCGGCTCGTAGGCGTTGTACTGCTGCTCGAGCTTGTCGAGGCGCGACGTGAACGCTTTCGTGTCGCCCGGCGTCCACCAGTCGATCAGCTTGCCGGTGCTGTCATACTTCGCGCCCTGGTCGTCGAAGTGGTGGCTGAGCTCGTGGCCGATCACCGCGCCGATACCACCGTAGTTGACGGCCGGGTCGGCGTTCGGATCGAAGAAGGGCGGCTGCAGAATTGCGGCCGGGAAGACGATCTCGACCATGCCGAAATTGGCATAGGCGTTGATCGTCATCGGGGTCATACCCCACTCCCAGCGTCGGATCGGGCCGCCGAGCTTGCCGACGTTATACTCGTGCTCGAACTGGGCCGAGCGCATCGCATTGCCGATCGCATCGTTACGGTCGATCTGAAGCCCGCTCATATCGCGCCACTGACTCGGATAGCCGATCTTCGGCGTGAAGGCGGCGAGCTTCGCGTGAGCCTTGACCTTCGTCTCCGCGGCCATCCACTCAAGACTGTCGATCCGGCGATCCATTGCCGTGATGACATTTTTCACGAGCTGGTCTGCAGCAGCCTTCGTCTCTGGCGGAAAATACTTCGCGACGTAGAGCTGGCTGACATCGTCGCCCAGCGCAGCCGTCGTGAAATCCACGCCACGCTTCCAGCGGGCTTCCTGCTCAGGGGTGCCGTTGAGCGTGTTGCCGTAGAAGGCAAATGCTTCCTTGTCGAAGGCGGACGGAAGGTAGGCCGAATAGCCGTCGAGGGACTGCACCAGCAGCTGATCCTTGAGCACGCCGATCGGGGCCTTGGCGACGATCGCCGCCTCACCCGTGATCGCGCTCGGCTGGGCGACAATGACACTGTCGGTCTTCACGCCGATCCCGCTGAACAGGCTGGCGAAATTGAAGCCCGGAGCCCGCTTCTGAAGGTCGGCGACGGTTATCTTGTTGTACGTCTTATTGGCGTCGCGGCTGTCCGTCTTCGTCCAATGAACGCGAGCGATTTTGGTCTCGAGGTCAAGGATCGCCTTGGCGCGCGCCGCGGCGTTCGCCTCGCCCGCGAGGCTGAGCACGTTCGTCAGGTGCTGGAGATACTTTGCGCGCGTCTCGACGAGCTTTGCGTCGTTCGAGAGGTAATAGTCGCGGTCGGGCATGCCGAGGCCGGACTGGAACATCGTCAGAGCATAGCTCTCAGGAGCCTTATCGTCCTGGCCGACGAACATTCCGAACGGACCGCTGATACCCAGGCGATCGGACTCGGCATAGATTTCGTCGAGGTCCGCCTTGGTCTTCACGGCGCGGATTTTGCCGAGCCAAGGTTCGAACGGAGCGAGACCCTTCGACTCGATCGCGGCCGTGTCGAGGAAGCTCGCGTAGACGTTTCCGATCTTGCTGTTCGGGTCTTTCGCGGCGCTCTCGATCAGCTCGCGGGTCCGCTGGCGCGAGAGGTCATCGAGGACGGTGAACATGCCGTAGTTCGACTTGTCGGACGGGATTGGCGTGTT
Source organism: Sphingomicrobium sp. (assembly GCA_035694565.1). Taxonomy (GTDB): domain Bacteria; phylum Pseudomonadota; class Alphaproteobacteria; order Sphingomonadales; family Sphingomonadaceae; genus Sphingomicrobium. The sequence goes on along the minus strand of DASSFK010000045.1, from coordinate 1,323 downwards.
CTTCGCCCAGGTACCGTTGGCGAATTCGTAGAAATCGTCGCCGGCCTGAACGCCATTGTCCATTCCACCAGTATCGATACCGAACGCGCCATATTCCGGCTTCGGTGCCGGCGGAGCTTCCGCGACCGGAATTGGAGGGGCTTCCGCAGGAGGCGGCGGGACGTCTGCAGCCGGAGTAGTGGCACAACCGGCGAGCGCGGTGCCCGCCGCGAGAACGGCAATCCAATGCTTCATGGTGGTCAATCCCTCAGATAATCTCTTGAGCCTGCGCGTCCCGCGCAGCGTTGCGCCGTTGTCCCCATTTATGGCCAACCCACCACCGCCATCCGACGAGCGACACCCAATATCCTGCGAACGCGAAGATCGCTCCGATGACGGCGAGGCCGGTAACCATTGCCGGCGCTGCGTCGGACACCAGCCAGGCCAGCCACCGCCACACGCTGGCATGCGTGCTCGCGAGCACCTGGAGCGTCGACAGGTCGGCCTTGAAGCCCATCCTGGCGCCGACGTTCACTGCCGCTACCAGGAAGAATGGTGTCGTCGCGGGGTTCGACAGGAACGTCATCGCCGCAGCGATCGCGACATTGCCGCGGAACGGCATGCAAAACAGCGCCGCACCAACGATCTGAAGCCCCGGCACCATCAGGAAAATGCCTACGAACAGGCCGACCGCGACACCGCGCGGGACCGACCGGCGAGTGAAACGCCACAGGTCCGACTGACGGATGCGGGGACCGAACGGCCTCAGCCAACGGCTGTTCTGAACTTCCTCACGCGATGGCGCATGCTTCGCCATGAAGCCGCGGATGGCGCCGGCAAACCTAGCCACGGTTCCTCAGCAGTCGCTGCTGCTCGCGCTTCCAGTCGCGCTCTTTCACCGTGTCTCTTTTGTCGTGCACTTTTTTGCCTCGGGCGAGCGCAATTTCGACCTTCGCCCTTCCCTGAGAGTTGAAATATATGGATAACGGCACAAGCGTCAGCCCCTGACGTGCGACCGCGCCCTGCAATTTCGAAATTTCGCGCCCTTTCAGCAACAGCTTACGCGCCCGCCGCGGCTGGTGGTTGAGGCGGTTTCCATGGCTATATTCGGGGATGTGGCTGTTGATCAGCCAAACCTCTTCGCCGTCCACCGTCGCATAGCTTTCGGCGATCGAGCCCTCGCCGTGGCGAAGCGACTTCACCTCGGTCCCGGTGAGCGCGATGCCCGCCTCGAGCCGCTCGTCGACGAAATAGTCGAAGCGCGCGCGCCGGTTCTCGGCGACGACCTTCTTCTTGTCGAATGGTGCTGGGAGAGGTTTGGACACGTCAGACTATATAGGGATC
>DASSFK010000044.1:0-2776 GCA_035694565.1 Sphingomicrobium sp. | reverse complement strand
AGGCGATTCAGACGTAAGCGACTCCTGTAGCGGCGCCGGAGAGTTCAGAACCCTCATTGCCACCCCGATCGAGGCCGCTAAACCGATGCCGGGCATTCTCGGCCGTCACTTACAAAGGGGTTCTCACACGGCCTGGGCCAGGAGGCGACGTCCGTGGAGGCATGCGCCGCTCGTCGTCGATCACCTCAGGTTTTCATACGTCTGAAAGATCTGCGGGCCATAGCTCTGGCAGAAGTCGAGGTATGTCCTGACAATGGTGGATGGGTGGCGGTGAGACGGATAGAGCAGATTGATTGGCTGCTCGGGCAATGGGTGCTGCGGCAGCAATGGCACCAAGCGCTTCTTTCGGATGGCTGAGGCCGCCAAGAAGGGCGGTAGCTCCGTCACCACATCGCCCTCGAGCGCACGGCTGCGCAAGTGATGGTAGTCGTTGGTGGACAGCACTGCCTTGGGCTCGACCACGTGCTCGCCCAATTTCCATCGAGCCGGGACATCGATGCCCGACGTCCACACTGCACACGGGAAGCGATGAAGCGCCTTGGGCTGCGCCGGCATGCCGAAGCGCTTTAACAGCTTTGGACTGGCCACCAAAGTATGCCGATAGGCCAGAATCCGTCGCGCCACCATGGTTTCGTGAACGATCGCGCCGACGCGAAGGGCCACGTCGATGCCGTCCTCGATCAGGTCTACCCGACGTTCGGTGGTGTAGACGTGAATCTGGATATCTGGGTAGCGGCCCTGGAAAGCGGCCAGCAGGTCCCACCACGGCTCAACCGACTGGGGCGACGATAACCGCAGACGTCCTTTCAGGCGCGCCTGGTCGCTCATGACGGCTTGCTCAGCCTCGAGGAGCACCTCGATGCCGCGGCCGGCGTGCTCGTAGAGCCTTGTTCCGACGTCGGTGAGTTTCGCGCCGCGTGCCGAGCGCTCCAGCAACTGCACTTTGAGTTGCCGTTCCAAGTCCCGTATTCGACGACTCAATGTCGGGAGCGGTATTCCGAGGCGGGTGGCCGCCGCTGAGAGGCTGCCCGCCTGAACGACCGCAACAAACATCCGGGTGGCGTTGAGATCCATGCGAATTGCCTACCATATCTGATAGGCCGACTGCCAATCCTGATCGTTCACTTTCATATTTGGTTGGCCTACGTAGCTCGCAGGAAGGACGGCCCCATTTGGACAACCCATGAAAACAAGCATCCTGGCAGCCATGTCATTCGCGTTGGCGGGGGCGATCGCGTCTGCACAAACAGCAATTGCGGCAAATGAGCCCGTCACTATCGCGAACTACAATCGCGCGCAGACCGACATTTATTTCTCAGGGGTGGCGAAGGGCGGCGGCTTCGGGAAATTCCGCCATGGCCGCGAGCTTGCTCCGCCCGTGCAGCAGGGCATTGTCCGCCCCAACCGCGATACGTTGTACTCGTTTGCCATTTTCGACCTCGATGCCGGACCGGTGACGATCACGCTGCCGGACGGCGCCAGACGTTTCATGGCAATGCAGGTCGTCAATGAGGACCAGTACACCACGGGCGTCTATTACGGCGCGGGCAACCACACCCTGACCCGGGAGATGATCAGCACGCGCTATGCCATTGCGGTTGTCCGCTTCCTTGTTGATTTTTCGAACAAGGAAGAGATCGAGGAAGTCCACGCCCTGCAGGACGCGGTCAAATCCAGCCAGGACCGCCCCGGCACGTTCGAAATCCCGAACTGGGATGAGGCAAGTCTCAAGAAGGTGAAAGCAGCGCTCGTCCAGCTTGGAACCACGGTCTCCGATACGCGGCGCATGTTTGGCGCCAACGAACGTCAAGTCGATCCGGTGAAGCACCTGATCGGAACCGCAATGCTGTGGGGTGGCAATCCCGCGAAGGACGCGCTTTATCTCCCGATCACACCGGCACGCAATGACGGCAGCACCATCCACAAGCTGACAGTCAGGGAAATCCCCGTCGATGGCTTTTGGTCACTCACCGTCTACAACAACGAAGGGTACCTGCAGCCGAACCAGTACAACGCTTATTCCGTAAACAGCATCACGGCGAAAAGCAGCCTAGACGGCACGATCAACATCCAGTTCGGTGGCTGCGACGGCAACACCCCCAATTGCCTGCCGATCACGAAAGGGTGGAATTACACGGTGCGTATGTTTCGTCCGCGACCCGAAATCCTCGATGGCACATGGAAATTCCCCGAGGCGCGACCTGTGAGTTGAGCCCGCGGACGCGCCAAAGGGCATTTGGTGTGGGAGCGAACCATGATCCGGATGTGCCTCATAACTCTTCTAATCTACATCTCGCTGGCTACAGGCTCGGCGCTGGCGGAAACTTTTGACTATCAAGGCTCGGCGATTATTGACTGTGTATGTCCTGCTCCCTTCGGAAGCTCCGATTGTGGAGTTCCGAAGTATCAGAAGTTGAAATACTCTTTACGTGTTGCGGTCAGTCCAGGTCTAACGGGCGACTTGGGCGATGCCTGCTTCCGTCGACGAGATAGAGCAGTGTGCTGTGAGCGGCCCCGCTCATGGTACAGAGGCACGGTGGGCAAACATTGTCCGGGGCGGCCAGACTGCAACGAATTCCGAATTGGGTCAAAAGGCGACATCGGCGGGCAATCGGACTACGTCCGCTCTGCCCCTGATTTTGTTGCAAAAGTCTTTTTGCGGCGGCGAACAAAAATTCCTAGAGCTGCTGGTGCGTTTTACGCGCGGCGATGTGAGGGACCATATTGCTTCATCCAAAATCGATCACGGATCTTCGTAGGGGCGTTGACAAGCGAC
>DASSFK010000043.1:0-2159 GCA_035694565.1 Sphingomicrobium sp. | reverse complement strand
AGGCGATTCAGACGTAAGCGACTCCTGTAGCGGCGCCGGAGAGTTCAGAACCCTCATTGCCACCCCGATCGAGGCCGCTAAACCGATGCCGGGCATTCTCGGCCGTCACTTACAAAGGGGTTCTCACACGGCCTGGGCCCTCAGCCGAACATGGCTCAAACCTTCATCACGTTGTTGTCAGCAGCAGGCCGAACATCGGCCCGCACACATCCTCACCGCCGCTTTTGACCCTAACGCGACATGCACCGCTCACGGCTTGACGAACTTGAGCACGAACTCGTCCTTCGGTTGCGGCGGGTCCGGCGTATTCTTATCTCTGGGATCGTTCGGGTTGCGCAGGAAATTGCCTTCGTCCCTCAGCTTGAATCCCGCCGCCTCGACTTCCTGCCGAAGAAACGCTTCTTCGATGCGATGCAAGGTGCCGGATTCGGAGATGCCGGTTCCAGGCCGACCCGAATGATCAGCTATAACGTAGAGGCCTCCCGACCTGAGCGCGCCGAAGACAGCTTTGTTCATCGCCGCGCGATCCACGCCGAGGTGTCCGAGGTCGTGATAGTTGAACATCAAGGTCGCGAGATCGACGCCTCCCGCCGCGAGCTCGGACGGAACGGGATCTTCGAACGGTCGGGAGAGCGCGACGATCGGCGCGGCCTGAATGCCATTGCTTCGGAGATTGTTTTCGCGTTCGGCGAGGGCAACCGGGGATGGTCGTGGCGCGCTTGCCGGCGCTGCACTCGGCGTGCTGGCTGGGTTGCTGTTGCCTTCGGGCGCTACCGGAGGCGTGGGTGCTCGGTTGGGATCGCGCGGCCGGCTCTGACCATAAACCTTGCCCGAGGGGCCGATCGCACGGGCTAATAATTCCGTGGTGTAGCCACCGCTCGCGCTGAGATCGACCGCGACGATACCGGGACGAATGCCGATGAAGCCCAGCATCTGCTCAGGCTTGCGTCGTCCATCATTGGCGCGATCTGCCGCAGTGCGATCGGAGCTCCTCACGATCTGGGCAATTTGCTCGGATGAAAGTGGCGGCGAACCCTGTTGCGCTGCTGCTGCTTGGGCGTTGAGAAACGGACCCGCGCTGACGCTGACTGCAACCAGGAGGCCTTTTATTCCGCTTTTCATGTTGCTCATTGCTCTCTGACCACTCTCATCTACAGGACCGGCGACGCGACGATCTCAGATGGTTTCCCTTCTCCGCCCAATGATAAGAGCACAATGCTGTCCGGAAGTACCGTCAAGCCCGTAAACACTTTCGTTACCTCAACTGGTTTCCGCTATACGCTCGACTTCGACTAGAAAATCCGGGTGAGGCAACGGCGCTTCGAGCGAGCTGGTAGCGTTGCAAGCACGGGAGGGCCAGTTGCCGGCAGCTCACCCGGCGGAGGTAAGCCGGCGCGGCCGAGTGCACGGCGTTGATGACAGGGAGTAACAAGATGATACTCAATCCGGATCATGTTACGATCGCGGTGGCAGGCGCTGGCCCGGCGATCGAGTTCTTCGCGCTGCTTGGCTTCAAAAAGGATCACGTCGCGACGATCGACGGTGGCCTTCCCGCCCGGTACATGGGCATGCCCGGCATTTAAGCGCAGCACATAACCCTCGTGCTCGAAGGAGCGGATCCTCATTTCGAGATCCAGCTGCTCGAGTTCGACCCGACCCCGGGGACCGATCCGGGTGCGCACCCGACGAACCTGCGACAACGGGGCTTCAATCACCTCGCGTTCCGCGTCGACGACATCGAGGCGGCCACCGCGCACCTCGCGGCCAACGGCGTAACCATGTTGAGCGAGGAGATGGACTACATCAGCCGAAAGCTGCGGCTCTTCGAGGGTCCCGAGGGCATCACCCTCGAGTTGGTGCAGCGGGGCGGCTCAGAGGCTCCTGGCTAGAACCTCCAACTGGCGACCCGCCATTACTCGAACAAAGTCGTGATGTCGCCTTATGGCTCTCTTTCAGACGTCGAAGTCCTGGTGCGCGATGTCCGCTATTGAGGGGATTGTGTTGCAAAAGTCGATTTTCGCCGATGACCAAAATTCTGCGGGCCGTGGGCGCGACTTTCGTGTACAAGATGTGAGGGACCTCGCGGCCTCACTCAAAATTCACAGGGGACTTCGGTAACGCGATTGAGGTCATACGAATCAGCGATCGCTTGCTGCTTA
>DASSFK010000042.1:0-7015 GCA_035694565.1 Sphingomicrobium sp. | reverse complement strand
TTGCTCATCGACCCGGGATCGGCCTCAGCCATGACCGACCCTCCTGTTCTTGCGTGCGATCAGGTCGGTGAGATTGGCGAGCGACGCGATCGCCATGAAGATCGGAAGCAAATGGCCGTTTTCGTGGAGCTCTCCGATCGCACCCCCATCGAGCGACCGCAGCTTCGACTCATCGATCACGTGGAACCCGACCAGGCGGTTCTTCGACCCGTCGTCGAGCGTCACTTCCAGCGTCATCGGCTCGAGCAGATCGTGCCGGCGAAGCGCCGCGAAGAAATCGGTGGATGCCCGATAGCCCTCGTCGAGCGCTCCCAAATGCTCGGCGATCGTCTCGAGATAAGGTGTCGGGCGCCCGTGCTCGTCGAAAATCCGGATGCCGTCATCCTCGCCGATGCGGCTGCTGGCCGTGTCGATGTGAACCTGCCTTTCACCCGCTTCGTCGGCCTTTCCGCCGATCAGGAACGGCTGGATCTCCATGGCGAGAGGGCGATAGCGAGCGTCCCATTTTCCGCCTTCCAGGAAAAGGTTCTCGCCGCTTTCGAAACCGAAGATTGCAAGTGCCGTGAAGGTGTCGCGCTCGGGGTTCATTCGGAACAGGATCGGATATTCGTTCTGCACGCGTCGGAACTCGTCGGGAACCGTGACGCAGGACATGACCGCATCGCCGAGCTCGGCGCTCCGCTCGGTCCGGATTCGAAGATCGCGATGCGCCTCGGCGGTCAGGATCTCGTGCGCGCTCATTGAGCCGTCTCGGCCGGAAGCGGGGCGCGCAATGCGTCGAGATATGCGCGATTGGTCGGAAGCACCGACGCCAGGGCCCGTCCTCTTTCGTGCACCTGTCTAATCGCTGCGGGGTCGACCTTTGTCGGCGATTTCATCGAGCCATTGAGCGGCGGTGGAAAACCCATTCCGTACAGAACGTACTGATAGCTGGCGGCCGGGAAAATCTCGTCGATCTCCGGCAAGTCGAACGTCGAGGGCGGCTGGTCCTTCCAGATGCGGAGCAGGTCGGTGAGGCGATCTGGAACGGTCTCCGCTCGCCGGTGATCCCGCCAATAGGGCTCCTCCCGCTCGCTGAGCGTGTAGTGCAGCTTCAGGAACTCGATGATCCTCTCCCAGCGATAGGCGAACAGGCGGTTGAAGCGTCCCGCGTGGATCTCCATCGTGTCGCGCGACGTCGGGAAATTGTCGATCAGAGCATTGAGCGACAGCTCGATGAGAACGATTGCCGATGCCTCGAGGGGTTCGAGGAATCCCGCCGACAGTCCGATTGCAATGCAGTTCCGTTTCCAGAATTCCGCCCGATGCCCGGACCTGAAGGTCAGCCTGCGCACGGACAGATCATCCAATGCAATGCCGGGAGCTGTCCGTTTCAGGTAATCGTAAAGCGCCGCGGTCGCTCCTTCGTCGCCGATATGCGAGGACGAATAGACGCAGCCCACGCCGCGCCTCGACGGCAGCCCGATGTCCCACAACCATCCCGCCGAATGGGCGGTGCCGATCGTCTGGGAAGCGATTGCGCTTCCCGGCTCGACCGGCACCTGCACGGCGAGCGCTCGGTCGTTGAACAGCTGCGTCGAGCGATCGACGAACGGAACACCGAAACGGTCCTCGATCAGCATCGCTGCGTGCCCCGTGCAGTCGATGAACAGGTCGCCCTCGATCGTCCCATTGTCGCGGGTACGGACGCCGCCGATGTCGTCGTTGCCGGTCATCACGACTTCGGTGACGTGGTCGCGGATGTGTCGAACTCCGAGGCGCTGCGTCGCATGACGAGCGAGCGTCGAAACGAGTTTCCCGGCGTCGAGGTGGTAGGCGTAATTCAGAGCGCCGGCATAATCCGGCATCGTGCGCTGCTTGGGCGCCAGGTCCAGCGCGCAGACTTTCGGCTGCGGGCAGACGGCCTCAGCAAAGGGCCCGCCGCTCGCGTAGCTCTGCCATGCCTCGAGGGCGTCTTTCGATTCCGAACCGAGCGGAGCAACGAACGGATGATAGTAGGCCTCGCCGGCCTCGCCCGTCCGCCAGCCGTCGAACCGCGAACCCTGCTTGAACGAAGCGTCGCTGTCGACAAGGAACTCGGCCTCCCGAATGCCGATCCGCTCGAGGGTCCGGCGGATGGTCGGCCAGGTTCCCTCGCCAACGCCGATCGTCGGAATATCGGGCGATTCCACCAGCGTTACCGAAAGTGCGCGATCCGAAGCCGGACCGGCCGCCGCTGCAATGCTGCAGGCGGATAGCCAGCCGGCCGTGCCGCCGCCGACAATCACGACTCTTCTGATTGCGCCAGTCACGCCCTCTTATCCGCCGTTCGGCCTGCCGTTCCCAACCCAAGCACAGGTGCGGGACGGACTATCCTCGCAGGAGGGTGCCCCGTCCGCAAGGTTGCAACCCGGACCTCCCGCTTCAGAATGTGAAGCGCAGGCCGCCCGACCAACGGGCATCCCCCGGGGACGCAAACGTCACGTTGCGATCCGACCGGCGGTGCCCTCTCCGGCCTTCCCCGGTCAGGTTGATGACCTCGAAAAAGACCGTGAGTCCCTTCTGAAATTCGTAGCTCGCGCTTGCATCCACCTGGCCGTATTTCTCGATGTAGGTTGGATTGGCGCCGGTCCCCGAGAGGAACTCGTCACGCCAGTTGTAGGCGACGCGGGCCTGGAGTCCATTCTTGTCGTAGAAGAGCACGGCGTTCGCACTGTCGCTCAGACCGGGGAGCGCGAATTGCGACACATTCCATGGCAAGGTGTTGTCGTACTTCGCGTCGCCATTGACGATCGTATAATTGAGGATGACGCCGAAGCCGGTGTCCCAGAAGCTGTGCTGCACCGCAAATTCCCAGCCATGAAGCTTGGCCTTCTGGTCGCTGTTGAACGGCGTCGTGATGACGAAGTCGACGAGCGGGTCTTCCGGCAGGCCAAAGATGAGGATTTGCCCGTTCGACATGGTCGAACTCTCCGGAAAATTCTGGAAAATGTAATTCCGGATCGCCGTTGCGCTGGCGCCCGCCCCGAGTGCCGCGATCGCAGCGTTGTAGCGCGGACCTCCGATCGGAGTATGCAGATCGAACGCATCGGAATGGACCTGCGTAGTCGAGATGAAGTTGCTGACGTTCTTGTGGAAATAGCCGACCGACAGGTAGCTGTCCGGTTGGTAATACCACTCTGCGGAGAAATCGATGTTCTTGGACTTGAACGGAAGCAGTCCGGGATTGCCCTGGCTGCCGGTTCCTCCGCCGACCCGGAACAGCTGGTCGATCGTTCGTCCACCCTGGAGGCTGGCATAATCCGGCCTCGTGATGGTGTGGCTGTACGATGCACGGAGCTTGAAGTTTTCGGCCGGCACCATGTCGAAATCGATCGACGGCAACCACTCCTTGTAATGACCCTTGAACGTCGTGAAGTCGCTCTCTGTTGCGGGCAGGACGTTCAGCTCGTTGTCTGCAACCCACGCGGTACCCGGCGGAATCGGCACGAGCGCGGTGGAATCCACCTTCGTCTTTTCATAGCGCAGGCCCGCAATAAGATGCGCTGGTCCGGCCAGCAGGTCGAATTCGTTGTTGATCTGGATGTACGGAGCCCAGGTTCTCTCCTTGGTGCGCCGATCGACGGAGAATTCCGCCAGGCAGTTCCCGTCGCCGCCGCAGACGCCATTCAGACCGTCGATGAGATCGACCATTCGTTCGAAGTTCCAGGTATAGAAACTCTGGATCATGTCCGGATTGTTCGATCCCGAAACGCCATCGAACCGGTCAGGCAACGTTACCAACTGGAACATATCGTCCGGCAACGCAGAGGCCGGGGCGGAGCCGCCCCAAGTGTCATGCTGGAGGAAGCCGTAAGCCGAGCGGATCTTGTTCTCGACATAGGACACTCCGAAGTCGACGCTGTCGAGGAACGAGGTGTCAAAATCGTAACGGCCTAGCAGCTGGCCCTGGTTGATCTCGTCTTTGAAATAGGCGTTGCGGAACGCATTGCCGGTCGGCGTGATCAGTGAAGCATTCAGAGCATCGATGCCCGGCGCCATGTTGTACGAAATGATCGGGAGGTCTTCGTCGAAATTGATGGTCTGATTGACCACCCCGAAGACCGCCGTACCCACCGAGACGCTCGAACCAAATCTGTTGCTCGGCTTCGAAACTGCCGTCGAATGATGGCCGTCGAGCGTAAGGGTGAGATTGTCGATACCCTTCCAGCTGAGGTTGGCGCCAAGCGACTTGTTGGTCGTGCGGTTGGCGGTCAGAGCACCGCTGTATGACAGGTCCTTGCCGATGTTGCAGGTCGGGTTCGGCGCCGAGCATCCGGGATCGGGGGCCGTGAAATTCTCCGAGTAGAAGACCGGACCGGCGACCGGGCCGTCGGTCCATTCGCTCGACGTGTCGCCATGGTTGAACCAGACGCCGACGTTGCTGTTGCGGACTTCGACGGTGTTGCGAGAATAAGTGTAATCGATGGTGCCGACGAGATTGTCGACCGGCTCAAACTGCAGCACGAGCTGCCCATTGATACGCTTCCGGTCGATGTCGTTGAGATCGTAGGAAGCGTTCTGAGGAACTTCGTAAACATCAGTCGGACCGGGCCGGTTGACGATATTGTCGAACCTCGGATCGCCTTCCTGGGCCAGCGAGCCCCAATTGTTTTCCGACCCAAGATAGCCGTCACGCCAGCCAACGTTGGCCGTGTTGTTGCTCGCCTTGCGCCGCTGGTAGGAGGCGGTGATCAAGATGCCGAAGCGGTTGTCGGCGAAAGTGTCGCTGAAGATGCCCGACACTTCCGGCGTGGGCGTGAGATCGCCTTCACGGGATGAGTCGATCACGCCCTTGACTGCAACGCTTCCGCGCATGCCGGTCCGGTCGAACGGGCGTGGCGTACGGATGTTGATGGTCGAGCCGATGCCACCCGAGGCCACGGAGGCTCGGCCGGTCTTGTAGACTTCGACGGCGGCCACGCCTTCGGAAGCCAGGTTCGCAAAATCGAAGGACCTCGAGGATGGCGGACTCGCACCATCGCCGAGCGAAGCCGTCGGCATCTGGCGCCCGTTCAGTGTGACGAGATTGAACTCCGGCCCAAAGCCGCGGACGGTGACGAACTGCCCTTCGCCATTCTGGCGGTCGATCGACACGCCGGTGATGCGCTGCAACGATTCGGCAAGGTTGGTGTCGGGGAACTTGCCGATGTCTTCGGATGAGATCGCATCGACGACACCGTAGGAGTTGCGCTTGATGTCGCGCGACGCGCGCAACGAAGCACGAATACCGGTAACGACGATTTCGTCCTTGGGAGCCTCGGTCGCCGTCGCGGGAGGTGTTTCCGAATCGCCAGGCTGGCCGGCGGTGGTTGCGGAATCCTGTGCCGAAGCTGTTCCTGGAAAGGCCGTGAGCGCCAGTGACGAAACACCAAGCAGCAGACCCAATGACGAGCGAGCCGTACCACGCATCGATTTTTCTCCCCCTCAGAAATCGGCGCGGTCTCCCTTCGCCCCGAAATTGAGAACGTTCACTTTCGTTGCGTTACGGCTGTTTTGTCAAGCCCCCCAAAATGCGTTTGGCGGAGACCAGCGATCACTCAACTGACTTTTGAAACCGCAATGAAGAGCTTAGGGAAGCGCCACCATGACCATGCAAGACAAGGCCGCAGACTTTCGAGCGCTGCACATCGCCGGATCCCCGCTGATCCTGTTCAACGCCTGGGACGCGGGCAGCGCGAAGGCGGTCGCGAAAGCCGGTGCCGCGGCGATCGCGACCGGCAGCTGGTCGATCGCCGCCGCGAATGGATTGCCCGATGGCGAGAAGGTCGATCGGTCGCTCCATCTCCGGACGATCGCGAGCATCGCCGGATCAGTCGACCTGCCGGTGACCGGCGACCTTGAGAGCGGATTCAGCGCACAGCCCGAAGGCGTCGGCGAAACCGTCAGCCTCGCCATCGATCAGGGCGCAATCGGCTGCAACCTCGAGGACAGCTATCCTGCCGACGGAAGTCTCCGGCCAGTGGAGGAAGCAGCGGCAAGGTTTCGCTCGGCGCGCAGCGCTGCCGATGCGGCACTTCCCGGCTTCTTCATCAACGCGCGAACCGACGTCTTCTTCCAGAAGCCCGCCGACGAGCATTCGCCTGCAATGGTCGAAGAGGCGATCGAGCGCGGCCGGGCTTATGCGGACGCTGGCGCTGATGGCCTGTTCGTCCCATTCGTTACCGATATCGGATTGATCCGGGAGCTGGCTTCACGCTCGCCGTTGCCGCTCAACGTAATGCGCATGTCGACGACGCCCTCGATCACCGAGCTCGCCGACGCCGGCGTCGCCCGGATCAGTCACGGTCCTTACCCTTACATGCTGGCCATGGATGCCCTGGAGCGTGCGGCGCGCGAGATCCGGTAGGCGAAATAGGCGGGCATCCTCTAGGACTTTTCCTGGAGGAGAGTCAGGCTAGCCGATCTTCCGCCCCGCCCAGACGACCCGTCCAATGACTTCGATGTCCTTGGGATCGCAGTCCTGCCACGTCGGATAGGCGGGATTGTCGCTCGAGATTGTCAGGCGCTTCGAACCAGGATGGACGGCGATGCGCTTGACCGTGAGCGCGTCCTCGCGCCGAAGAACGTAGATCCCGTCGTGAAGCCGGGCTCCTCCGGGGGACCGGTCGACCAAGATGTCGTCGCCGTCGGCGAGGGTCGGGGTCATCGAGTCCCCGCCCACCCGGATGATCGACAGGCTTTCCGCGGGCGCATTGCAGAGCTGCTTCAGGAACCCTGCCTCGAAACCGATGTGGGCGAGCGGCCGCTCGCCCTCTGCGAAGGCCCCGTGACCCGCCGAGGCGCGGACGTCGAGACGGGGGATGGCGACCAGACCCTGGGCCAAATCCGGAGCGCGGACTGGACCGCCGAGGAGGGACTCATCGACTCCGAAGTAGCGCGCGAGCTTGTGGCGATCGTCCTCCGCCAACCGCCTTGGGACCCCGCGCTTGATGAACTGCTGGACATAGGCCGCGTTTCGCCCGAGCAGGCGCGACAGGCCGGCATAATCCTCGCG
>DASSFK010000041.1:0-2356 GCA_035694565.1 Sphingomicrobium sp. | reverse complement strand
CTGGAAAGAGTATCGCTCGCCGAAGTCTCACCGGAGCTCGATGAGTTCATGACCGGAGAGCAGCGCGAGGCCGATGTCCTGGTCGCCTCGAAGTCCGGACAGCGGACGCTCGCGGTAAAACGCGTGCGTTATCATCAAGGTGCGGTTCTTACCTTTGATGACATCACAGATCAGCTGACCGATCAGCGGCGAGCGGCCTGGTCGGACATCGCTCGGCGTATCGCCCATGAGATCAAGAATCCGCTTACCCCCATCCAGCTTGCTGCCGAACGCTTGCAGCGACGGTTTGGCAAGGAAATCGCATCCGATGCCGAGACGTTCGAACGCCTGACCGGCACGATCGTCCGGCAGGTCGGCGACCTGCGGCGGATGGTTGACGAATTCTCGAACTTTGCACGCATGCCGAAGCCGGTGTTCCGCCGCGAGAACGTGCATGAGATCGCCCGACAGTCGCTTTTCCTGCACGAGGTTGCTCACCCAGGGATCAGCTTCTCGATCACGCCGCCGGAGGGTCCCTTCGAGATGGTCTCCGACCGCCGGCAACTCGGTCAGGCGCTCAGCAATGTTGTCAAAAACGCCGTGGAGGCGATCGAGGCACGGCGGAGCAGGGGAGAGCATAATCTCGCGGGCGACCGCGTCGACCTCAAGATCCATGAGGAAGGCGATCAGCTGGTCATCGACGTGATGGACACGGGCGTCGGATTGCCCGAGGACCGCGAGCGGCTCACGGAGCCGTACATGACGACGCGCGTTCGTGGCACCGGCCTTGGTCTCGCAATCGTGAAGAAGATTGTCGAGGAGCATCTTGGGGAGATTGCGTTCCTCGACCAGCCTGGCGGCGGTACGCATGTTCGCATCGCATTCGATTCCGCGCGGCTCGCGACGCTGGAAATGAGTGAGGCTGTCGAGGCTGGCGAGGCTGTCGATGCTGCCGAGAGTTCTGAATCGCGGGAAGAAGGCGAAAGCGAAGGTGGAGTGACTGATGGCGCTTGATGTGCTCGTGGTCGATGACGAAGCGGACATCCGGGAACTTGTGAGCGGTGTGCTCGAGGACGAGGGCTACAGCGTGCGCTCGGCCGCGGACAGTTCCGCTGCGCTCGATGCCATCGAGGAACGTCGGCCGTCGCTGGTGCTGCTGGATGTCTGGCTTCAGGGCTCACGGCTCGACGGCCTGCAGATCCTTCAGGAGGTCAAGCGTCGTGACCCCAACTTGCCGGTCCTGATGATCTCAGGCCATGGCAATCTCGACACCGCGGTGGCGGCCATCCGCGAGGGCGCGATCGACTTCATCGAGAAGCCGTTCGAGGCCGAGCGCCTGGTCCATCTCGTGGCGCGGGCAACTGAGACCGACCGGCTCCGTCGCGAGAACGAGAACCTGCGCCAGCAGATCGGGCACGACGATCAGCTCCACGGGACGTCGGTGGCGATCAACAACGTCCGCGCGACCCTGAAGCGGGTGGCGCCCACGGGCAGCCGTGTGATGATCACTGGTCCGGCGGGCGTCGGCAAGGAAATCGCCGCCCGGATGATCCATAACTGGAGCCCGCGCGCGAAAGCTCCATTCATTGTCGTTTCCGCGGCGATGATGAGCCCCGATCGTGTCGAGGAGGAGCTGTTCGGAAGCGAGGCCGACGGCGTCGCTCGTCCTGGGCTCCTGGAGCAGGCGCACGGCGGCACATTGTTCCTCGATGAAATCGCGGACATGCCGATCACTACGCAGGGGAAGATCCTGCGCGTGCTGACCGACCAGAGCTATCACCGGATCGGCGGTCAGCGGCCGATCAAGGTTGATGTCCGCGTGCTTTCAGCGACTTCGCGCAACCTGGCCGAAGAAATCACCAACGGCCGCTTTCGCGAGGACCTCTACTACCGGCTCAACGTCGTTCCGGTGCGTATCCCGCCGCTTCGCGAGCGTCGCGAGGACATTCCAGAGCTTGCCAACCACTTCCTGGCGCGTTTCGCGACCGAGCGCCGGATCACGCCGCCAACCCTCTCGGACGAGGCCGTGGCGGCGCTCCAGGCTCACGAATGGCCTGGAAATGTCCGCCAATTGCGCAACATCATCGAGCGCACGGTGATTCTCGCTCCGGGGGACACGTCCTGCATCGACGTCGACCTGCTCCCAACCGAAGTTCTCGACAATCAGGGACCGACGGGCATCTCGAGCGCGACTTTGACCATAATGGGCAGTCCGCTCCGGGAGGCCAGGGAGTCTTTCGAGCGCGAATATCTGAAGATCCAGATTCGCCGCTTCTCCGGCAACATCTCGCGCACCGCATCGTTCATCGGGATGGAGCGGTCGGCGCTGCACCGGAAACTCAAGGCCCTGGGCATTGCCGACAAGCGCGACGGAGAC
>DASSFK010000040.1:0-6407 GCA_035694565.1 Sphingomicrobium sp. | reverse complement strand
GATCCGCACCGAGGCCGTCGGATCGTCCGAAGGCCTCTGGATCCGGCGATTGGTCGAGATCGCGATCTGCGACTGCTCGATCGCCTTGGCAAGCCGGGACTGCCGGGCGATCTCGAGGGTCATTCGGTTTCCGGTTGCGTTTATCATTCGGGACCTCAGATCGCGCTCAGAATGGACTGAAAGGTTTCACGGGCGACCTGGATGACCCTGGCCGATCCCTCATAGGCCTGCTGAAACCTCAGAAGCTCTGCGGCCTCATGGTCGAGGTCGACGGCCGAGAGTTCGTCGCGGGCCGCGAGTGCGCCCTCGCGCCGGGTCGAAGCCGCAGACTCCTCCGCCCTCGCCCCCGACACCGCTTGCGCATGCACAGCGACCATCTGCGCCCAGCCCTGCTCAGTCCCTCCGGCTCCCCGGAGCGACGAGAACTGGAGCATGTTGCCGTTGTCGCCCGATGAGTCAGCCGCGGCGACCTCACCGGCGGCGACCGGGAGAGCCGTCAGGCTCGCGGCCGTCCCCGCAAAGCTGACCAGCGGTCCACCCGGATTGCCGCTGGAGTCGGTGCCCGCCTGGTGGGCTACGTTGATCCCGGACGCGAAATCGCCGGCGAGCTGGTCGAGTGCCGAACGCTGGTCGGCGATGCTCGAGGCCGCTGCCGCGAGGCCCGAGAAGGTCCCGGACGCCGGTGCGATCGCGCTTCCGGCGACATCGATCGAAAGGAGTCCGGCAGGTCCGATCGAGACCGCGACCTGCCCGATTGCCGGACCGTCGAGAAGCGCTGGTCCGGAGCTGCTCCCGACCCGGACACTCGCCGTGCCTCGGGCATCGAAGCTGACCGCGATGGGGAGCGCTTCCGACAGGGAATCGAGGAGGCGGTCGCGCTCGTCGAGGAGCGATGCCTGGTTGGTCGAGCCCTCGCGCGCCCTCAGCAACCCCTGGTTGACGCGGTGGAGCGCCGCGACGTCGGAATTGACCTGGTCGACTCCCGCGGTCGCCGCGGCAGCAATGCCCTCCGTGACTGACTGGAGCTCGCCGGCGGTCCTCCGGAAGGCATCAACGGTACTCTCGACTGACTGCAGGAATGACAGGCGCCAGGCCGTGCTGGACGGGTCTGCTGAAAGCGTATCCGCGGCGTTGAACATCGACGTCAGCGACTGGCCGACCCCATTCTCGCCGTCGTCGAGCGCGCGCTCAGCCGCCTCCAGCCATTGCAGCCTCGCCGAGGTCCGCCCTGAGCCGGCGAGCGAGGCCCTCGAATCCTCGACCAGCCACTGATCAACCGAACGCTGGATCCCGTCGACCAGCACTCCGGCAGGGGCGGTCGCGGCCCGGTAAAGGGCCATGTCGCCCGAGCCCGGCGCCTCGGCGAGCCGGACCGTCCGGCGAACGTAGCCAGCTGTCTGGGCATTCGCGATATTGTCACTGGTCGTCCCGAGCGCGTCGCGATAGGCCCGGAGCCCCGAGGCTCCGATCGACATCAGGTCGGTCATCCGGCCCCTCCTCGTCTGGCAAGCTGCTTCTCGATCATGTCGGCGATCCCGAAGCGGCCAAGCGCCGCGAGGCTTTCGGCGGTCCGGGCATCGGCAAGCTCGACGAAATTGTCGGTGGCGCTCGAGCCGAACACGTCTTCCGATAGCCTCGCCTGGCGCATGCCCGCGATCATCTGGCGGAGGAAGATCGCTTCAAACTGCTGCGCGGCCTTGCGGAGGCCAGGATCGACCGCCGCCGGCACCTTCGCTCCTTCAACGGGGCCTACCGCGCTCATTGGACGATGAGCTCCGCCCTGAGCGCTCCGGCCTGCTTCAGGGCCCCAAGAATGGCGACAAGGTCGCCCGGCGAGGCCCCGAGGCGATTGACGCTGTCGACGATGTCCGAGAGCCGCGCGCCTCGCGGCAGAAGGAACATCGGGCTACCCTGCTCCTCGACCTGGATCACACTCGAGGGCGTAACCACGGTCCGCCCGCCGCTGAACGGCGCCGGTTGCGAGACCTGCGGCTCCTCATCGATCCGGACGGTGAGTTTGCCGTGAGTGACCGCCGCCGGGCCGACCCGGACGGCGCCGTTGATGACGACGGTCCCGGTCCTGGCATTGACGATCACGCGCGCCGGAGCCTCGGCCGGTACGATCTCGAGATTCTCGATTCGGCTCATCAGCGCGACGCGCGCCTCCGCGCCCGCTGGGGCGGAGATGCGGATCGAGGTCCCGTCGACCGCGCGGGCTGCAGGCGCACCGAGCGCCCGATTGACCTCGTCGGCAATGAGTCGAGCGCTGGTGAGGTCATAGTCGGTCAGGTTGAAAATCAGCTCGGGCTTCGAGGCGAAGCCGGTCTCGACCGACCGCTCGATGGTGGCCCCGCCCTCGATCCGTCCAGCGGTGGGGCTGTTGACGATGGTCTTGGAGCCGTCGGCCGCGTCGACCCCAAGACCGCCGATGACGAGGTTGCCCTGGGCCATTGCGTAAATCTGGCCGTCGGCGCCGAGGAGCGGCGCAAGGATGAGAGTCCCTCCGCGAAGCGACTTGGCCTTGCCGATCGCCGAGACGGTGACATCGAGGCGCTGGCCCGGCTTGGCGAATGGCTGAAGCTCGGCGGTGATCAGAACCGCCGCAGCATTCTTAAGCGCCGGGTTGATTCCGGCCGGAAGGCTGAGCCCGAACCTCGAGACCGCGCCTTTGACCCCAAGCGTCGAATAATCGAGGCTATCGTCTCCGGTCCCGGAGAGCCCCACGACCACTCCATAGCCGGTCAGCTGGTTGGCTCGGAGCCCGTCGAACTGGCCGAGATCCTTGATCCGCTCGGCCTGCGCCGGAGCTGCAAGGGCCAGGCCGAGGAGAACGACTATCCGAAGGATCGCGCGCATCGCCATGTCCTCAGAACGGACTGATGATCGCGAAGAAGCGCTGGAGCCAGCCCTGCTTCGAGGCTCGCGCGATCTCCCCCTTGCCGGTGTAGAGGATCCGCGCATCGGCGACCCGCGTGGAGGGGACCCGATTGTCGGCGCTGATGTCGGCCGAGCGAACGATCCCGGAGAACTGAACCCGTTCGTCGCCGCGGTTCAGAGTGAGCAGCTTCTCGCCGCGAACAAGCATGGTCCCGTTGGGATAGACTTCGGCTATGGTCACGCTCAATTGCCCCGACAGCTGGTTCGACTGGGCGGCACTGCCCTCCCCCTTAAACGACTGCGACCCGCCCGCATTTACATCCGAGGGTGAGAACAGGCTGAATGGCCCGGTCGTTGGCGGTGCAAGTCCGATGCTCCCGTCGCGGCCGGTTTTCGCAGAGGTGGATTTCTGGGCGATGGTCCGCTCGACGAGATCGATGGTTAGCACGTCGCCCGGTCGCCCCGCCTTGAGGCCCGAGGTCAGCGGTGTGAAGCTGCCCTGGAAGATCGCCCCGTTTTCGGGGGGCGGAGGCACTTCGACGGCATAGCTCGGCTCGAACCCGCTCGGCCTCGGCTTGGCCGACGCAGGGGCGACGCACAGCGCACTACTGAACGTGGCCGCCAGCCACAGCTTAGAATTGCTGATTGGCATTCTTCATCATTTCGTCTGCGGCCTGGATCATCTTCGAATTGACCTCGTAGGCGCGCTGGGTCTCGATCATGTCGACCAGTTCCTCGACCACGTTTACGTTCGAGGATTCGAGCGCACCCGAGCGGATCGATCCGCGGCCCTCGAGGCCTGGAGCGCCGGTCTGCGGAGCGCCGGAGGCCGCCGTCTCGACAAGCAGATTGTCGCCGATCGGCTGGAGGCCGGCGGGATTGACGAAACGCGAGGTCTCGACCGTCCCGAGCTGAGTCGGCTCGCTTTCGCCGGCGACGATCGCGGTGACCGTTCCGTCAGCGCCGACCGCGAGCGAGGTCGCCCCATCGGGGACCTGGAGCTGTGGCTGAAGCGGAAGCCCTTCGCCGGTCACGACCGTCCCCTCCGGTGACAAAGTGAAATTGCCGGCGCGAGAATAAGCGGTTCGCCCATCAGGCATTTGAACCTGGAAGAAGCCGCCGCCCTCGATCGCGAGGTCGAGCGAGTTGCCGGTGGTGGTGATCGACCCCTGGGTGTCGATCCGCTCGGTCCCGGTCATCGACACTCCGGTGCCGAGATTGAGGCCGGTCGCATATTTGTTCTCGGCCGACGAGGAGGCGCCAGCGGCCACGATCTGCTGATAGGCGAGAGTCTCGAAACTCGCGCGGTCCCGCTTGAACCCGGTAGTGTTCACATTGGCGAGATTGTTGGCGATCACCTGCATCCGCCTGTTCTGCGCATCGAGGCCGGTTCTCGCGACGTGCAAGGCCTGGTTGGTCATGGATTTGTTCCTCTTCAGTCTGGCAGTCGCATCAGGTCGGCCGAGGCGCCGTCGAGGTCGCGGGCCGAAGTGATCAGCTTCAATTGCATGTCCCAGGCCCTGCTCGCGTCGATCATGTCGACCAGCGCCTGGGTCGCCGACACGTTGGACTGCTCGAGCTGTCCGCTCGTCACTCTTGCGTCGGGATCGGCGGGAAGAGTCCCGCCCGTCTCGGCCCGGAACAGCCCGTCGAGGCCCTTCAAGACCTGGATTCCGCCAGGGCTGACCAGCTTCAGGCGGTCGAGCTCCTGGGGCGAGGCAGGGTCCCCGCCCGCCGGCACGATCAGGATCCGCCCGTCGGGACCGATTGTCACCTTGTCGGCGCTGGGAATGGTGATCGGGCCGCCGTCGCCGAGCACAGGGCGGCCGTCGCCAGTGGTGAGCAGGCCGCTCGGGCTTAGCTGGAGGTCGCCCCTTCGAGTATAGGCCTCCTCTCCTTCCGCGGACTGGACCGCCAGAAGGCTGTCCCCCGACAAAGCAATGTCGAGCTCGCGCCCCGTGGCGGTAACCGAGCCGGAGTTCATGTCGGCACTGACCACCTCCTCCGAGGCCATCGCCCGGTCCTCGATGCTCGGCCCGTCGAGCCACAGCGCCCGGGCCTCGGCAATTTCGGCTCGGAAGCCTGGAGTCGAGGCGTTGGCGAGATTGTTCGCCGTCGCCTGCTGCCGGGCCATCGCCCCGCGCATCGCCGACAGGCTGGTGTAGATAAGGCGGTCCATGGCTGAGCGCTCAGTTGATGTTGATGACCGCCTGGGTCATGTTTTTGGCGGTCTCGATCGCCTTCGCGTTGGCCTGGAAATTGCGCTGCGCCGAGATGAGCGCGACGAGCTCCTCGGTGACGTCGACGTTGGCGCGCTCGAGCGCTCCGGAGCGGATGCTCCCGAGCGGGCCGCTGGTCGCCGTGTTGAGCGTCGCAGGCCCGCTGTCGCCGGTCGACTGCCAGTGGGCGTCGCCGATTGGGCGAAGTCCCTCGACCGCCGGGAAGCTCGCCATCGCCACCTTGCCGAGCATCTCCGACGAACCGTCGGCATATGTCGCAGTGACAAGGCCGTCGATCCCGATCGAGACGTTTGCAAGCGGAACGGTTGGGTCGCTCGGCGACCCCGCGGGAAGAACGAAGTCGAACGCGTCGGCAAGTGCGGTCGAGCTCGTCGTGCCGGTCGCGTCGACCGGGAGAAGCTGGAGCTTCGAGCCGATCGTGTCGACCACCTGGCCGCTGGAGTTGGGACTGAACGCTCCGTTCCGGGTGTAGGTCACCTCGCCGCGCGGAGGCGCCCCGCGGACGACGAAGAAGCCCTCGCCTGCGATCCCGAGGTCAAGGGTCTTGTCGCTGGCCTCGAGGGTCCCCTGGGTGAACTGCTGGACGACCCCGTTGAGGCGGACGCCCTGGCCCGCGGTCATCTTGGTTGACTGGGTCGGCGAGCTTGCGAACAGGTCGCCGAACTGGGCCCGGCTCCGCTTGAAGCCGCTCGAGCCGACGTTGGCGAGGTTGTTTGAGATCGCTCCGAGATCGGTCTGCGCCGCCTTGAGGCCGGAGAGGGAGGTGTAGAAGGACATGGTCGTTCCTTTCTCAGATCGAAGCCTGTTGGTTTGTGGTCGGGACCGCGGTCGCGGCCCGGATGTCGGTGAGGAGCGCGGTCTGCGCGCCGATCTGGTCGGCGATCGCCCGCAGGGTGTCGTTCATTTCGCTGATCCCGGCGAGGCTCGAGAATTGCGCCATCTGGGCGATCATCGCCTGGTTATCGACCGGGTCGAACGGGTCCTGCTGCTTGAGCTGGGTCGTCATCAGGGCCAAAAAGTCGGACTGGCCGAGCGAGGCCTGCGAGCCTCTCGGCTGAACGACGACGTCAGAACCGTTCACTCCTGCAATCTGGGTCATTGTCCCATCCTCAAAGTTTCGCTGATCAGGCCCTTGGCGGTCTGCAGGACCTGGACGTTGTTCTGATACTGCCTGGCAGTCTCGAGCATCTCGACCAGTTCGGCGGCGCTATCGACCGCAGCCTCCCACACGTCGCCGTTGCGGTCCGCGAGGGGGTGGGACGGGTCGTGCCTCTTGGTCGGACCTGCGCC
>DASSFK010000039.1:0-2926 GCA_035694565.1 Sphingomicrobium sp. | reverse complement strand
TTTCCGGGGTGAGCAAAGCTCCCGCCGCTTCATCGACGTCCAGCGGCCTAGTCGAGAAGAGGAACCGCGCTCCCTCGGCCAATTGGTTGAGGTCGTGCGCGCGGGCTTTCAACTCGGGCATCGCCCGCACGAGGAGGTCCTTCTGGCCCGCGTCGATATTGAGCTTCGGGGCAGTCAGTTCGGCAAGCCGTACGTCATCGGCCTCCCGGATGTAGTGCCCGTTGAGGTTCTCCAACTTCTTGAAATCGAAGCGCGAGGGCGACTTGCCGACGTTGGTCAGGTTGAACCACTCGATCGCCTGCTCGCGGCTGATGATCTCGTCGTCGCCGTGGCCCCAGCCAAGGCGGAGAAGATAATTGGAGACCGCTTCGGGCAGCAATCCCAACTCGTCGCGATAGGCGTCCACGCCGAGGGCGCCGTGGCGCTTGGACAGCTTCGCACCATCGGAACCATGAATCAGCGGCACGTGGGCGTAGATCGGCTCGGGCCAGCCCATCGCCCGGATGATCGACAGCTGCCGGAAGGCGTTGTTGAGGTGGTCGTCGCCGCGGATCACGTGGGTCACGCCCATGTCGTGATCATCGACGACCACGGCCAGCATGTAGGTCGGCGTACCGTCCGAGCGGAGCAGGACGAAGTCGTCCAGCTCCATATTCTGGACCGCGACCCGGCCCTGGACCTTGTCTTCGATTACCGTTTCGCCTTCGCGAGGCGCTTTGAGACGAATGACGAAAGGCTTTTCGCCTTGTTCGCCGGTCACGTCGCGCCAGGGGCTCTCGATGCGGAAGGGGCGGCGCTCGGCCTGCGCCTTTTCGCGCTGCGCAGCCAGCTCCTCCTGGGTCATGTAGCAGCGATAGGCGTGGCCGCGCTCGAGCAGCCTGTGCGCCACTTCGGCGTGCCGGGCCCAGAACTGCGACTGGTAATATTCGTGGCCGTCCCAATCGAGGTCGAGCCACTGCATCCCGTCGATGATTGCGTCGATCGCCTCCTTTGTGGAACGGGCTTTGTCCGTATCCTCGATGCGCAGCAGGAACTTGCCGCCGTGGTGGCGGGCGAAGAGCCAGTTGAACAGCGCCGTGCGTGCGCCACCGATGTGCAGGAAGCCGGTAGGCGAGGGTGCGAAGCGTGTGACTACAGAAGTGCTTGCGCTCAAGCGCGCTTTCCTCTTTTTCAATTGTGCAATGCAACGGAAGGGCGCCCCTAACATAGGGAGTGCGCATCTTCCACAGCAGGTTCGGGCCTCCTGGGGACGTCGTCAGGCAACGTGCGAGGGGATCGAACCTTCTCCTCCATTGTGTGCGTGGCCGACTGCCATTTTGGCTGGTCGCGGGCCTCGCCTTCGAGCGGGACGGATGGAGCGGGCAATCGGCTGGCTCGGGGCTCGCCATGGGTCAAGTGACGTCAATCGCAAAATCGGATATTCGACGCCCGTCGCGAAAGGGGAGACAGGAGTATGCCTCAGTACGTGATTGAACGTGACATGCCGGGTGTCGGATCACTTGGACAAAGCGATCTCAAGGGCGCTTCGCAGACCAGTTGCTCGGTACTTCGCGATCTTGGGCCGGAGATTCAGTGGGTGCACAGTTACGTCACCGACGACAAGATCTACTGCATCTATCGAGCGCCCAACGAGGACATTATCCGCGAGCACGCTCAGCGCGGCGGCTTCCCGGCGAACAAGATCAGCCAAGTCCGCAACGTGATCGATCCGACGACGGCGGAGTAAACATCCCGCTCCTCTGCATCTTCGGGCTGCTCTGTCGCTCCAACAACATGCGCGTGCTGACGGGAACGATCCTCGTCTTCGGACTGGTGAACGGAACGATCATGGATCGATCGATCGCCGTGAAGGTGGCGGCGCCGCTAGCGCCCTGATCCTATTCAGCCGACTGCCAGACCGCGAGCTCGCTTCCCGACGGGTCGATGAAATGAAAGCGGCGACCACCTGGGAAGGAGAAAATGGCCTTGGCGATGACTCCCCCCGCCTTTGAAACGGCGTCGAATGCGGCTTCGAGGTCGTCGACGCGGATGACGGGGAGGGGAGCGGAAAGTGCCTCGTCGGGCTGACCATTGAGGCCGACGTCCACGTCGCCCGTGGTCATTGCGGAATAATCCGGCCCGAAGTTCGTGAAGTCCCAGCCGAACGCTTTCGAATAGAAACCGCGCGTCAGCTCATGCGCCGTGGCACTGGGTAATTCGACATAGTCGATGCGGGCGCCGGCCATGCTTAGTAGCGGCGGATGAGGCCAGCGAGGCGGCCCTGGATGCTGACCCTGCTCTCCTCGTAGCGCTGAGGCTCGTAGCGTGAGTTGGCAGGGTCGAGCCGGATCGTCCGACCTTCGCGCCGATAAGTCTTCAGTGTCGCCTCCTCATTGTCGATCAGAGCCACGACGATCTCGCCATCGCGTGCCGTGTCGACTTTCCGAATGAGCGCGAAGTCGCCGTCGAAGATTCCCTCCTCGACCATCGAATCGCCGGACACCTCAAGCGCATAATGCTCGCCCGGTCCCAGCAATGCCGCGGGAACGGCAAAGCCATCAGTACCCTGAAGCGCCTCAATCGGAGTGCCGGCGGCAATCCGGCCATGGAGCGGGATTTCGATCGTGTCGTTCGCAGCTGCGGGGACCACGGGGCGCTGGGCGAGGGTAGCTGGCGCGGCGGAGTCCGGTAGTTTCAGCACTTCCAGAGCGCGCGCCCGATTGGGCAGCCGGCGGATGAAGCCGCGCTCCTCGAGTGCAGAGATCAAACGGTGCACGCCGGACTTCGACTTGAGGTCGAGCGCCTCCCGCATCTCATCGAAGCTGGGCGACACGCCGGATTCGTTCAGGCGCTTGTTGATGAAAAGGAGTAGTTCGTGTTGCTTGGCGGTGAGCATCGCGACGGCCATCCCCTAGAACAGACAGGGAACGTGTAGGCAACAAACTGC
>DASSFK010000038.1:0-4107 GCA_035694565.1 Sphingomicrobium sp. | reverse complement strand
GCGATCACCAATTTCTTCGACACTCTCGGCATCGGCTCGTTCGCTCCGACCATGGCCTGGTTCAAGCTCCGCAAGCTCGTTCCCGATCGGCTGATCCCGTGCACCATGCTCGTCGGTCACACGCTTCCGACGCTCACCCAGGCGATCATCTTTCTCCTGCTGCTGGGAGTGCTCGTCGATCCGTTCCTCCTGGCCGGCTGCGTGCTGGCGGTCCTGATGGGCGGACTCCTCGGCGCCCCGCTCGTCGCCAAGACAAGAGTTTGGATCATCCAGCTCGTCGTCGGCTGTGCATTGATCGCAGCGGCCAGCCTCTATGCGATGACCAACCTCGGCCTGATGCCGGGAGGCGGCACGGCCTCGTCGCTTCCGCCGCTTCTGACGATCATCGCCATCGTCGCCAATTTCATCTTCGGCGTCCTCCTCAACTTCGGAATCGGCAATTACGCGCCGACACTCGTCATGCTTAGCCTGATGGGCATGGACCCGCGCCTGAGCTTCCCGATCATGGCCGGCGGAGCCGCCATGGCAGCAACCGGCGCGAGCGCCCGGCACATCTCGATGGGCGAGATCGATCTCCGCCTCGCGACCGGAATGGCGCTCGGCGGGATCCCGGCCGTCTTCGTCGCCGCCTTCATCGTGAAATCGATGCCGCTCGAAATCCTGCGCTGGATGGTGATTGTCGTGGTGCTCTATGCAGCGCTGATGATGCTTCGCTCGGCGGCTGGCGGTCGCCACCACCCGCCTTCGCTGGAAGTCGACCGAGCCGCCGCGATCTGAACGAGGACAATTGATGCCCGACCCCCGCTTGCAAGACATCTTCACCGAGCCCGACGATGTCGATCCCGACACGCTTGCCAATCTCGGCCCGCTCACCCGGCTCGCCGGCAGCTGGGAATCGAACAAGGGCGTCGACCTCAATCCCAAGGGAGACGGCCCCGAGCGCCGCGAGTTCATCGAGCGCATCGACTTCGAGCCGATCGACCCGCAACCCAACGGCCCACAGCTATTCTACGGTCTTCGTTACCACGTCCACATCAACACGCCGGAAGAGGACATCACCTTCCACGACCAGGTCGGCTACTGGCTGTGGGAGCCGGCGACCGGCCTCGTCATTCAGACCCTCGCCATCCCGCGCGGCCAGGTCGCGCTCGCCTGCGCCTTCGTCGCGGCCGACGCCGACAGCTTCACCGTCCACTCCAAACGCGGCTCGACGATGAACGGCATATGCTCGACCATCTTCCTCGAAGAAGCGTTCCGCACCGACGACTACAGCATCGAGATCACGTTCAACCCCGAGGGCTCGTTCAGCTACGTCACCCACACCACGCTGATGGTCCATGGCCGCGCCGAGCCCTTCGACCACACGGACCGCAACACCCTCACCAAGATCGCCGAGCCAAAGCCCAATCCCTGGATGCAGATCATCGCATCACGGGCGGCGCGAGCTCCGATGCCCCAACAGGTTTGAAGGGGGCGACCATGGACGACTATGCTGGCGGCTGCCTTTGCGGCGACGTCCGGATCCACGCCTCGGGGCAGCCGAACCGGATCGGCCTCTGCCACTGCCTCGACTGCCGAAAGCATCACGGCGCCCTCTTCTACGCCGCCGCCATCTTTCCTGGAGACGCCGTGAGGATCCATGGCGAGACATCCGAGTTTGCCGGCCGGCATTTCTGCCCCCGCTGCGGCTCGTCGGTGTTCGCGCGCTATGCCGACGAAGTCGAAGTGCACCTCGGCTCCCTCGACGCCCCCGACCAGCTGGCGCCGACGTACGAGAGCTGGGTGATCCGCCGCGAGGCCTGGCTTCCCGAATTTCCTCTCGCACACAGCTACCCGCGAGACCGTGAAACCGCTGGCCGATCGGACTCCTAACGGCAATCAGAATGTCGTTTTTGCTAACCTTCGGTAAGCTGTCGAAGCGCTGACGCTTACGTAAAGGCGGCCTCGGATGCCGCTTCTTCAAGCGACACCGGGGAGAGGCATCGGCCCGGGCGACCCCAAGCGCCCGGGCCAAATTCTCTTTCCAGATTGAGCCTTGGGCCATTTGCATCCGCGCGGGACACCTGTCTTCAGTATGCGCGATGTTAACCATATTTGACTAATGCCCACGACCATGTGGGGTCGCGGGCACATTCTCGGCCTGATCTTGTTGGTGACGCTGCCGGCATTTCGAGCCGTCGCGGCGCCGACGAGTGCGACCACGACGGTGACCGTCAAGGCCTCGGTGGTGAAGCCCTTGTCGCTGACGGCCCTTCAGGACCTCGATTTCGGGACGATCGCCCTTGGCGCCGGCACCTGGTCGGGAGCGACCGTCTCCTTGTCCCAGGCCGGGGTTCGAAGCTGCACCAATCCCAACACGATCTGCAGCGGCACGGCGCAGGCGGCGAGATATCAGCTCGTCGGCACCAACAAGGAAACGGTGCAGATCACGGCGCCTCCCGTCACCCTCGTCAATCAAGGCGACAGCTCGAAGACGATCCAGCTCGTCCTCAGCGCGCCCGCTTCAATCGTCATTCCGAACTCCGGAAACCCCGGCGTTCAATTCTCGGTCGGCGGATCGATGACGCTGAGTTCGACGACTGCCGGCGGAACCTACGCCGGGACGATGAACGTCACCGTCGATTATCAGTAACGCGCTTACATCCTTACGAACCGGCTGGTGACAGCGTCCTTGAGGCCGCTGACGGCCTCGCGGAACGCCTGCTCGCGAACGGCGACCCCCTGCTCTCCAATGCTGGTGAGGTTGGAGCGCGGCGCCGCATAGGCATATTCGAAGGCCTGGGCGACGACCTCGCGGTGAACGTCGCTCATCTGCGAAAGGCCCATGCAGAGGCCGTAGAGAACCGACTGAAGCGCAAGGTTTTCCCCGCTGAGCCGATTGATCAGCTCGTCCCTGTCGACGTCGCCGACGACCTCGAAGGACGAATCCGGGAACCTCGCCACGTTCATGCCACCAGCCTCACGACCTTGCCCGACACCGAGGAGTTGGCGGTGCAGCCGGTCGTATTGTTCTGGATGTCCGTATTGCCGCCGAAGTCGACGTGAAAGGCGACGATCATCGCGCACTTGGTCGCCGCTGACGAGCTTCCGAGGAAGTTCAAGGTTCCCTTCGGAAAGTAGATGGCGCCGTCGAAGTTGGCGCCATTGTTGCCGTTGATCTTGCTGACATTGCCTTGGGTCGCGGACGTCGCCTGGATCAGCAGCATCTTGGCGTAGGTTCCGGTCGTCGGCGCGGTCAGGCTGATCACCGAATTGCCCCTCATGTCGATCGAGCCGGGGTTCGTCCCGGTGAAGATGATCGTCACTCCAGTTCCGCTGATCGTCGTGTTGCCCTGGATGCTGATGCCGGTGTTGTTGAGATAATAGACCCCCGGCGCGAGCGTCGCGGTGCTGTTGTTCGACGGATCGAAGCTGTTGTAGCATCCCGGCTGGACCACGCCCCCGACGGTACCCGCATTGATGTTGTTCTTGCAGGTCGTGCCGGTCGGGACATCGGTCGAGGTGCCCGCATAAGGGTCGGGTATCGCGACGTGGTACGGTTTCAGGTTGCTCGCGCCGCGGATCGAGGACGGAAGCCCGCCGACCGCCGCCACCGGGCTTGCCGCCAGGTTGTAGGCATTGCCATTGGTGCCGACCGAAGAGCCCGCGGAATTCGAATTCGCCATCACTCCGCAGCCGAGGTTGGCGTTGGCGCTTCCGCCGATCGTCACGCCGCTTGCCGAGCTGTCGTCGAGCGCGATCACGCAATAATTGCCGTCATCGGTAAGCGCCGCCGTCGCCGTGACGGTGATGGTTGGCGGGGTCGACAGGAAGAAGGACGCGAACGTCAGCTTCTTCTGGACGGCGAGAGTCACTCGGACCGCGTTGGTCCAGCCGGTCGACGTCGGATAGGCAAGTTGCGGATAGCCGGTCTTGAGGGCGACGTTGCTCGTGTTGAACTTGTTGACCGCGGCTGTGATTGCGGCGTCGACGTCGGCGCCCTGGGTCTTCGCGTAAACGCCCGAGAATGCGGCGGAGTCCGCCGCGCGCTGGAGCTCGCGCTTCCAGGTCACCCACTGGATGGTGTCGGTCGCGAGGCCCGCGGCCCCCATGACGAGCGGCAGCGCG
>DASSFK010000037.1:0-4923 GCA_035694565.1 Sphingomicrobium sp. | reverse complement strand
AGAACGCCATCGCTTCGATTCAGAAGAACGGCCCCGGGGCGGACGCCGTCGACGAAAGCTGATCCCCCGATCAAAGCTTGGGCAAGGTCACCCCGCGCTGGCCCATATATTTGCCGGCGCGGTCGGCGTAGCTCACTTCGCACGGCTCATTGCCCTGCAGGAACAGGAACTGACACGCGCCCTCGTTGGCGTAGACCTTTGCCGGAAGCGGCGTCGTGTTCGAGAATTCTAAGGTCACATGGCCCTCCCAGCCGGGCTCCAGCGGAGTGACATTCACGATGATCCCGCACCGCGCATAGGTCGATTTGCCAAGGCAGATCACGAGCACGTCGCGCGGCACCCGGAAATATTCGACCGTCCGGGCGAGGGCGAAGCTGTTGGGAGGGATGATGCAGACGTCGGTCTTGCGGTCGACGAAGCTGTTCGAGGCGAAGTCCTTGGGGTCGACGGTCGCCGAATCCACGTTGGTGAAGATCTTGAACTCGTCGGCGACGCGGGCGTCATAGCCGTAGGAGCTCAGCCCGTAGCTGATGCACCCCTCGCGCCGCTGCGCCTCCACGAACGGCTCGATCATGGCGTTTGATTGAGCCTGCTCGCGAATCCAGCGGTCGGAAAGAATGGACATGGGGAAGTGGCCTAACGGCCACCATTTCGCCCTTCAATCAGCCGTTTCTTTTTTCTGTGGATGCAGCGCGCTTCCGAAAACAGGAGCGCGCTCCCACCTGCGTCGACAAACCGCTCACAGCCTATCCACAGGCGGGACCGTTGGTGCTACTTTTGTTCTCGTTGGAGGGTGGCCGAACAACGGCCAATGAAAGCCATGGCCGAAGTCATCCGTATCGCCGAAACCGCCGAACCGCCGGCATCCGCGGCATTGCCGCAGAACGTCGAGGCGGAGGCCGCTCTCCTCGGCGCGCTGATGATCGACAACCGGCTGGTCGAGGACGTGCAGCTGAAGCTGAAGCCGCACCATTTCTTCGAGCCGATGCACGGCCGGATCTACGAGGCCATTCTAAAGCTCACCGACCGCAACATGGTCGCGAACCCGGTGACTCTCCGGCCGAGCTTCGAAGCCGACGAATCGATGAAGGAGATTGGCGGGGCCTCCTACCTGGCGACCCTGACCGGCTCAGGCGCGGCGATCATCGGAGCGAAGGATTTCGCCCAGCAGGTCTACGATCTGGCCTTGCTCCGGGCGCTCATCGGTGTCGGCCGCGACCTGGTGGAGAGCGCTCTCGATACCAGCGAGGACGTGGCTCCGCTCGAGCAGATCGAGCGGGCCGAGACCGAGCTCTACAAGGTTGCCGAGGAAGGCGGGGCCGAGGGCAAGGCGAAGAGCTTCGGCGATGCGACCAAGCTCGCGGTGCAGATGGCCGAAAAGGCGCTCAACAGCGGCGGCCACCTGTCGGGCATCACGACCGGGCTCGAAGGCATCAACTCCAAGGTCGGCGGCCTTCACAAGTCCGACCTCGTGATCCTCGCCGGCCGCCCCGGCATGGGCAAGACTTCGCTCGCGACCAACATTGCCTTTGCCGCGGCGCAGCGTTTCTCGCGCGACATCGAGGACGGGATCGAGCCGGCGAAGTCGGCCGGCGCCCCGGTCGCCTTCTTCAGCCTCGAAATGTCGGCGGACCAGCTGGCGACCCGCATCCTCGCCGAAGAATCGGGGATCAGCTCCGAGAACCTCCGCATGGGCAAGATCAGCCAGCAGGAATTCCGCCAGCTCGCCCGGGCGGCCGCCGAGCTGGAAGGCCTACCGCTCTATATCGACGATACTCCGGGGCTGACCATCGCCGCCCTGCGGACCCGCGCACGCCGGCTGAAGCGGCAGAAGGGCATCGGCTGCGTCGTCGTCGATTACCTCCAGCTCCTCCAGGGCACGGGAAGAAGCGGAAACGACAACCGCGTCCAGGAAATCTCGGAGATCAGCCGCGGCCTGAAGCAGCTCGCAAAGGAGCTCGAGCTTCCGGTGCTCGCGCTCTCGCAGCTCAGCCGCGCGGTCGAACAGCGCGAGGACAAGAGGCCGCAGCTCTCCGACCTTCGCGAATCGGGCTCGATCGAGCAGGACGCCGACATGGTCTGGTTCGTCTATCGCGGCGATTATTATCTGGCCGCGAAGAAACCCGACGACGACCATCCGGACTTCGCGGCCTGGCATGAGGAGATGAACCGGATTTACGGCCGCGCCGACCTGATCGTCGCCAAGCAGCGCCACGGCGCCACCGGCACGGTCCGGATGAAGTTCGACAGCCGGATCACCAAGTTCAGCGACGCCGTCGACGACGCCTATCTGCCAGAGATGCGCTAGCCGCGTCCTAAAGCGCGGCATTCAGGGGACACATTTCACTCGCTAGCGCACAAAGCCCCTTTCGAGCACTACGTCAATGACGTACTAAGCGCCTATACATGCGGTCGTAGAGACGCCCGGCTAACTAGCCGCCGCAGACTGCGCCGGAATGGGCACCGCAAAGGCAGAGAAGAATCGGAGAAAGAGAAAGTGAACAAGGAGGACTTTGCGAGCTTCCAGCGCGGCCTTGCTCAGGCAAAGGCGTACCTCAATGAGGGCGCTCGCGAGGGCCACGTTGTTCACGACCCGATAGACGTGCGTGCTATCAGAGAAGGACTGGAATTGACCCGCAAGGCGTTCGCTGAGGCTTATGGCTTCGACGTGCGAACTGTTGAGCAGTGGGAGCAAGGACGCCGCAGACCTGATCGCAGCACTGCAACCTACCTGAGTATCATCAGCGAGCACGCTGAGGAGATCGCTCGGTATGTTTCTGATCTCGCGCGGCATCCTGACGCTGTTCGTCAGGAGACGGTTTCCGCCTAGGCGGCTGCCTCATTGTGAGCGCGCAAAACTGCCGAAGCTAATGTGAGCGGACGGGCGATGAAGAATCAGGCTTAGTCCAAAGCTGCCTCTAGCTCTTCAGTGCGCCTTTCGAGTGCATCCGCGAGGGTGTCTCCATCAGATTTTAGAATATCGTTCGCGGCAGCGAAAACGCCGGCTTCAAGAGCCTTGTCTCTTGAGATGCGCCCATTTCGGTAAAGCCATTTCGCGACCTGTGCCCAATTCCAAAGGGGAGATGGTGTGGTCACGCGCGCGGTAGGTGCCGGAAACCCGTCCAAACGATGACCGTTTGAATAGTTGGACATTGCTCCCTTGGTCATGCCGGAACGGCTCGCCATGTCCGAGAGACTTACCAAAGGATCTGGTTCCACTCGTTCAACGATAGCACCACCCTGCAAGGCGCTCTCGACGGCTGTCACAATTGCCTCGGTCAGCGACGGGGCTTCTCGCGAAAAATCGATGAGAATACGGCCATTTTGGGAGCCAACGGTCGCGTCGTCGCACCCCGCCTCAAAGAAGCGTGTCTCAAAGTCGTCAGCCTCCAGATCAAGCCCGGAAGCAATGATCGTGAACTCATAAGTCTTCATCGCTCTTCCCGATGTCCATTCGGGTGGTGATCTCTTGTCGAAATTGTACTCGGTTACTTCGGTCCGCGCAGTACAAGAACACAGCTCCCGACTACCTATCGGGTGAAGGTGAGGCACCCTCGCGCGTCTTAGGGGCCGACGTCACCGGCTTCGCGCTTGACCTTCGCGCGCGGCGGCCGGCGGACGTAGCCGAGCGCATAGGCGACATCGTCGTCCCAGCCGTAGACGTCGTCGACGAGGCGGACCTGGCCGTTGTCGAGGAAGGCGGTCAAGTACATCAGGCGCACCGGCACTTCCTTCCTCAATTTGACGAAGCCCTCCTCGTCCAACTTCATAAGCGCTTCCTGGAAGGGGATCAGGATCCCGTCGTCGCTGGCCAGCAGCATCGCGAAATCAAGCGCGCCCTCGACCCGGACGCAGCCATGGCTTCGGTGCCGTTCGGGAAGCCCGAACAAGGCCTTGGCGGGCGTGTCGTGAAGATAGATCGCTTGGTCGTTTCGCATGTCGAACTTGACGTCGCCCAGCGCGTTCTTCGGCCCCGGCAGCTGGACTAGGCGATCGTCGCGCCACTCGAGGCCCTGGTCCTGAAGATAGGCCGGGCTTTTCTTGTTGAGCTCGTCCTCGAGGATCGATTTCGGAACCCGCCAGTAAGGATGGGCGACCAGCTGGACGATTGGCGACCCCAGCTGCGGCGTTTCCCAGTCGGGCTGTCCGACGACGACGTTGCGCCTGTCGCGGAGGCTTCCGCTCCGCCAATATTCGAGCGTCGCGGCGGCGGTGTTGACGTCGATCCGGGTCTCCGGCGGATTGCGCTCGAGCCAGCGGAGCCGCTCCATGTTGACGGCGATCTGGCGCGCCCGATCGCCCGGGCCTTTGTTCAAGATGGCGATCGTTCCTTCGCCGACGATCCCGTC
This sequence comes from Sphingomicrobium sp., assembly GCA_035694565.1. GTDB lineage: Bacteria > Pseudomonadota > Alphaproteobacteria > Sphingomonadales > Sphingomonadaceae > Sphingomicrobium. The sequence continues at coordinate 574 of DASSFK010000037.1, read as the reverse complement.
GGGCTTGATCCCATATTCGGCCTGAAGCGCTTTGACCGCCCTGACCATCACCGCGGAGTAACGCGTGCTCTCGCCAGGCTCGCCGTCGAGATAGCCGTTGGCGACCAGGGCCTTTGCGAGCGCGGGCACGCGCGGGTCGCTGCCGCCGGGCTTCAGCGCCTTTCCGTCCGAAAGGTCACCCTGGACGTCGTTGAGCGTCGCATAGCGGGCGAACGCCTGCGCAAGGGCGCGATAGTCGTCCGTCTGCGGAGGCAATGAAGCGTACCAGTCCTTGAGGCCGTTCTGTTGCCCGAGCGCGCTTGCGAGGCCGCCGGCGACATCCACTTTCGCTCGCGGGAGCGTGTAGACTTTCGAGATCGCCTTCGGGTCGGAATAGCCCTGCGCCAGCGCCGACGCATAGCGAAGCGCTGCCTTGGTCAGCGCGATCTCCCGTTCGCTCCTGTCCTGCGGGAGCTGGGCCTTGATGAACAGCTCGCGCTTCATCCCCTGCGAAGGCGCTCCATTGATGATCTCCAAGAGCTGCTTTTCAGAAGCATCGTCCCACGCCGCTTGCCACTGGCGAGCCTTGTAGAAG
>DASSFK010000036.1:0-7947 GCA_035694565.1 Sphingomicrobium sp. | reverse complement strand
CGGGTGCCTTTTCGCCGGTCGCCATCGCAAGGCTTACCGGGCGATCCTGTCGCGCATGATCTGGCTGGCACGGAACGTCATCACGCGCCGCGGAGCAATCGCGACCTCGATACCCGTCTTCGGATTGCGTCCGACGCGCTGACCCTTGTCGCGCAGGATGAAGCTTCCGAAGCCCGAAATCTTCACGTTCTTGCCCTCGGCCAGCGAGTGACACATGTGATGGAGCACGCGCTCGACGAGCTGCGCGGATTCGGCACGAGACAGACCAAGCCTGTGATGGACGACGTCCGCGAGGTCGGCGCGGGTCAACGTCCCGCCCAATTCAGACTCATCACTCATCCGTGCAATGCCGAGGTCGGCCATTTGCTTCTCCCGCTCAAAATTGCCGCCGCTCCCCTGCCTCGGCAATTACACTTGCGTAACGGAAACCCGTCCTGTCGGCAATGCGACATTGTCGACTGATTTTCATTTATTTTCAATACCTGAGGACTGCCGCCCCCCAGGTAAATCCGCCACCCATGGCCTCAAGCACCACGATATCGTCACGCTTGATTCGCCCATCTTTCACGGCTGCGTCAAGGGCAAGCGGAACCGACGCCGCCGAAGTGTTGGCATGGCGGTCGACCGTGACGACAACCTTGTTCGGCGGAAGGTTGAGTTTCTTGGCGGTGGCGTCGAGGATCCGGGCGTTCGCCTGATGCGGGACGACCCAGTCGACATCGGTCGCGCTGAGGCTCGCGGCCGACAGCACTTCCTTGAGGACTTCCGCGAGGTTCACGACCGCGTGACGGAAGACTTCGCGGCCCCTCATGCGCAGCTTGCCGACGGTCCCGGTGGTCGAAGGCCCGCCGTCCACGAACAGAAGGTCGTTGTGCCGGCCGTCCGCGTGGAGCTTGGTCGCGAGGATGCCTCGCTCGCCTTCTTCGCCGCGAAGCACCAGGGCCCCGGCGCCGTCGCCGAACAGGACGCAGGTCGTGCGGTCTTCCCAGTCGAGGATCCGGCTGAAGGTCTCGGCCCCGATCACGAGTGCGGTGCGCGCGCTGCCCGCGCGGATCATCGCGTCGGCGACGCTCACCGCATAAAGGAAGCCCGTGCAGACCGCGTGGACATCGAAGGCCACGCAATCATTGATTCCAAGCGCCGCCTGGACCTTCGTCGCCGACGACGGAAAGGTCTGATCGGGAGTGGCGGTCGCGAGGACGATGAGATCGACCTCGCTCGCGTCCGTCCCGGAATCCTCAAGGGCTGCCCGGGCGGCATCGGTCGCGAGGCTCGCCGTCGTTTCGCCTTCGCCCGCGATGTAACGGCTGCGAATGCCCGTCCGCTCGACGATCCACTGGTCGGATGTGTCGACCCGCTGGGCCAGTTCCTCATTATCGACGCGACGCTTCGGGAGAGCAGAACCGACACCAGCAACTACAGAACGAAGGGTCACTGGGCAGCCTCGTTGAACGCATGGGCACGAAAATTGTCGAGATCGTCTCCGATCTTCCGGATGATGTCGTTGCGGACCATGCTGGCCGCGACGGCGATGGCGTTGGCGACGCCCTTGGGGTTCGCTCCGCCGTGGCTCTTCACCACCAGGCCGTTGAGGCCGAGGAAGACCGCGCCGTTGTGATTATTGGGGTCGAGATGGTGCTTGAGGAGGTTCAGCGCCGGTTTCGACAAGGCAAATCCGGCCTTCGAGCGAAGCGAGCTCTTGAACGCTCGGCGCAGAAGGTCGGTGACGAAGCGGGCGGTGCCCTCGGCAGTCTTCAGAGCGATATTGCCCGAGAAGCCGTCGGTGACGACGACGTCGACATGGCCGCGCGACAACTGGTCGCCCTCGACGAAGCCGTCGAACCGAAGCGGGAGATAGTCCGCCTCACGCAGAAGGGCAGCCGCCGCCTTGAGCTCGTCGGTGCCCTTCAGCTCCTCGGTCCCGATGTTGAGAAGCTTCACCCGCGGCTTCGCGCTGCCCACCACCGTGCGGGCATAGGCCGAGCCCATGACCGCGAACTGGACGAGGTTCTGGGCGTCGCACTCGGTGTTGGCGCCGAGGTCGAGCATCACGCAGTCATGCTCGCCGAGCGTCGGGAGCAAGGCAGCGAGGGCCGGGCGGTCGATTCCCGGCATGGTCCGAAGCGCGAGCTTCGACATGGCCATCAGGGCGCCGGTGTTTCCTCCGGAGACGGCGGCGTCGGCCCGTCCGTCCTTCACCGCGCTGATCGCGACGCCCATCGAGGTGGTCTTCGCCCGGCGGATCGCCTGGCTCGGCTTTTCCGTGGCGGCGATCGATTCCGGAGTGTGGCAGATGGTGACTTCGCGCTCGAGCCCGCCGTGCCTCCTCAGTTCTTCGCGGACGACCTTCTCGTCGCCGAAGAGGATGAACTGGAGTGAATGGTCCTTGCGATGCGCGCGAGCGATCCCGGCGACGATTGCCGTCGGACCGGTATCACCTCCCATTGCATCGATCGCGATACGCGGGCCTGCGTCCATTGGTGACAGCCCCCGCGCCTCCTCGCCGTTAGGCCTCGGTCGAAACGATCTCGCGGCCGTTGTAGTGACCGCAGGCCTGGCACAGATTGTGAGGCAGCTTCAGCTCGCCGCAGTTCGGGCATTCCTGGAACGTGGTTGCCTTCAGCGCATGGTGGCTGCGGCGCATGTTCCGCTTGGACGGCGAGGTTTTTCTCTTAGGGACAGCCATTCCGGCACCTTCAAAAAGCAATAAAAATTGCGACGATCTCCGCCTCGTCCTGGCGGGGAGGCCCCGCGGCGGCGGTCGGATCGTCGCGAACAGCGGCCCCTATAGCGAAATGGAGCGAGAGCGCAAGGCAGTTGGAGCCAGGCGCCTTTCGAACGGGCGAGGTCGCTTTCGTGCCGTTTAAGACCCGTGATCAGCTGCTCTCGACGAGAGCGCTCATGCCGCAAGTGCCGCATCGCCGACGAATGGATTGGTCGCCCGTTCGTGGCCGAACGTCGACATCGGTCCGTGGCCGGGAACGAAGGCGGTGTCCCCGCCCATCGGCCAGAGGCGCTGGGTGATCGATTCGATGAGCTGCTGGTGATTGCCCATTGGAAAGTCCCAGCGGCCGATCGAGCCCTTGAAAAGGACGTCCCCGACGATCGCCAGCTTCGATTCGGGGTGATGGAAGACGACGTGACCGGGGGTGTGGCCGGGGCAATGACGGACGTCGAAACCGAGCTCGCCGACCGTCACTCTGTCGCCGTCCTGGAGCCAGCGGTCGGGCTCGAACGGCTTGCCGGTTATTCCCCAGCGCTTGCCGTCGTCGTCGAGGCGCGAAATCCAGAAGCGGTCGGCCTCGTGCGGGCCTTCGATCTTCACACCCAGCTCCTGCGCGAGGATGCCGGCCGAGCCGCAATGGTCGATATGGCCGTGGGTCAGCAGGATCTTCTCGATCGTGACTCCGTTCTCGATGGCTGCCGCCTTCAGGCGATCGAGGTCCCCGCCCGGATCGGTGAAGGTGCCGCGCATGGTCTTCGTGCACCACAGCAATGTGCAATTCTGCTGCAGCGGGGTGACCGGGATGATCGCGGCCTTGAGGGGCGGGTTCATTCGTCCGATTTGGGCGCGGGCGCCGGTGGAGGCAAGGTCGCCAGCGATGGCGGGACCTCCTCCATCGCGGCCGAGACCTGCTCGGCCCGGCGAAGAGCGCGAAGGATGTTGCCGCCCGCGAGCTTGCCGAGGTCCGTGTCGCTCCAGCCGCGGCGGATCAGCTCGGCGAAGATCAGCGGATAGCCGCTGACGCTGTTCATTCCCGGAGGCGACTGATCGTAGGGAATGCCGTCGAGATCGCCGCCGAGCCCGACATGATCGTGGCCGGCGACCTTCACGATATGCTCGATATGGTCGGCGATGATCCCGATCCCGGCCTTGGGCGGCGGATTGGCCGCGTCCCACGCATCCATCGCGGCCTTGCGCTTGTCCGGCTGGCCGGTGAACAGCGACTTCAGGCGCGCTTCCTCGCCTGCCCGCGTCGCGTTCCATTGGCGGAACGGCTCGGACAGGTAGCCGGTGTAGAAGTTGACCATCACCACTCCGCCATTCGCCGGCAGAAGCGCAAGGACGTCGTCGGGAACGTTGCGCGGATGATCCTCGAGAGCGCGCGCGTTGCTGTGGCTGAAGATGACCGGGGCTTTCGATGCCTCGATCGCGTCCTTCATCGTATCCGGCGACACGTGGGCGAGATCGACCAGCATTCCGATCCGGTTCATCTCCTTCACGACCTCGACGCCGAAGGGGCTGAGGCCGCCATATCTGGGATCGTCGGTGGCGCTGTCGGCCCACTCGTTGGTCGCGAAGTGGGTCAGCGTCATGTAGCGCGCGCCGAGCCGGTAGAACTGACGGAGCGCGGCCATCGAGCCGCCCATCTGGTGCCCGCCCTCGATGCCCATGACCGAGGCGATCCTGCCCTTGCGGTGGATACGCTCGAAGTCGTCGGCGCTCGACGCGAGCTCGAGGTCGTTCGGATAGGCCTTCACCATCCGGGTCACGATGTCGATCTGCTCCAGCGTCTGGCGGATCGCCTCGTCGCCATGGACTCCGGCGTCGATGTAGACCGACCAGAACTGACCGCCGACGCCGCCCTTATGGAGCCGCTCCATGTCGGTCATCATCGGGTGCGGCTGGCGCTTGTCGGCACCGCTCGCGAGGCCCTCGACGCTCATGTTCCAGTTCTCGCGGACCTGCTCGGGAACGTCGTTGTGCCCGTCGATCACCGGCGTTCGCTTGAGGATCCGGTCGATCCGTTTCTGAACCGCAGGATCGATGGCCTGCGAGAAAGCCGGGGTGGAGAGGAGCAGCGCGGCTGCGGCGGTGAAAGCGCGGATCGTTACGGACATCGACGCAATGTCTATGAGGTGAAACTCCCGCGCGCAATCAGCGGGGCTTGTCCTTACCGGCATCCATGTAGATGAGGGTCGTAATGACCAAGGCAAGTCCGCAACCCGACCTCTCCGTGACGATGAACTTCGATCCCGAAGACGGCATCGCGGACCTCGAGACTCATCTGGCTCAACTGAAAAGCGAAGCCGATCAGGCGGGCTTCAAGTTCGACCACCATGCTGCCCGCAACGAGCTTCAGGCGGCCACCTTCGGCAAGCGGAACCGCTCGACCGCGCGGCTTGTGCTGTCGCCGACTGGAACGATGGCGATCGAGGTTCGACGGGCCTGATCGGGCCGCGAAGGGCGGCCGAACTCCAGGGTTGGAGGCAAACTCTAGCGGAAATTGTCCGCGTAGGCCTGGATCTTCATCTTCACCGGTGCGGCCGGAATCAGATGGTACTGAAGACCCCGCTTGTTGCAGAAGGCGATCGCCTCGTCCTTGGTCTTGAAGATGATTTCCACCTGCGTGTTGGTGTCGCCCGAACCGTTCCAGCCCGTCAGCGGGTCGGCGCGGAGCGGCTTCTGACGCTCGAACTCGAGCAGCCACAGGCCATCGTTGGCCTTGCCGGACTGGGTCGTTCGGCGATCTAGCTCGGTTATGCGTGCGATCGTCATCGCGGGCGAGTTGAACCAGCGACGCTTCTAAATCAAGCGCTGGTGCGCGCTTCGGCCGTTTGTGCTAGTCCGCCCGTCCTCCCTGGGAGAGGAGGACACAACATGCATCACGCGAAACTTGCACTTCTGGCGGCGGGAATGTCGCTGGCCCTTGCTGGCTGCAATCAGGGGTCGGTCGAGAAAGACGCGGGCAGCGAGAAAACGGCCGAGGCCAATGCCGGCGCTTCGGCAGACCACAAGGATCCCGTCGCGAGCGCCATGGCCGCGGCGCCAGCCGCGATCGCGCAGGACGCGACAATCGTTCAGGCCCAGGCGGACGGGAGCATGAAAACGCTTCGCGAAGGCAAGAACGGCTGGACCTGCATGCCCGACAGCCCGACGACTCCGGGTCCCGATCCCATGTGCATGGACGAAAATGCCGGCAAGTGGGCGGCCGCCTGGATTGGGAAGAAGACGCCACCGGACGGGACGACGGGAGTCATTTACATGCTCGAGGGCGGAACGGACGCCAGCAATACCGATCCTTACGCGTCGGCGCCGACCGCGGAGAACAACTGGGTAGAGACCGGGCCGCACATCATGATCGTCGGCTCGAAGGACATTCTCGCCGGCTATCCGTCAGGGCCGAAGCCGGACACGTCGGCGCCCTATGTGATGTGGGCGGGCACGCCCTATGCGCACCTGATGGTGCCGGTGGCGAAGCCTTCGACCTAATAGGCCCGGGAGATTGCGAACTCGACGGCCTCGCTGAGGGCCGTCTTGGCCTTGCCGCTTGGGAATTGCGCCAGGGCATCGAGCGCGCGCCGGCCATAGTGGCGCGCGCGTTCGACCGTCTCGGAAAGAGCATCGCTGTTCGAAAGGAGCCCGATCGCGTGTTCGAGGTCTTCGTCGGACGTCCGCTCGCCGGTGATTGCGGCGCGCCAGAAGGCGCGGTCCTCGCCCGATCCGCGCGCGTAAGCGAGGATGACCGGGAGAGTGACCTTGCCGTCGCGAAAGTCGTCGCCGACACCCTTGCCCATCACGTCCTGCTTCGACCCGTAGTCGATGGCATCGTCGACGAGCTGGAAAGCGATTCCGAGATAGCGGCCGTACTTCTCGAGCGCGGCTTCGGCTCCGTCGCTGGCTTCCGCGACAACCGGAGCGATCCGGCAGGCCGCGGCGAACAGAGCGGCGGTCTTGGCGGAGATGATGTTGAGGTACTGATCCTCGTCGGTTTCAATCCGGCGCTGCGTGGTCAGCTGCTCGACCTCGCCCTCGGCGATCACCGCCGAGGCGTGGCTGAGGATCTTCAAAACGCGCAGGCTGCCGTCCTCGACCATCAGTTCGAAGGCGCGGCTGAACAGGAAGTCGCCGACGAGAACGCTCGCCGAATTGCCCCAGATGAGGTTGGCGGTGCGCTTGCCGCGGCGAAGTCCCGAGCCGTCGACGACGTCGTCGTGAAGCAATGTCGCCGTGTGAATGAACTCGACGGCGGCCGCGAGCTTCTGATGACGCGTGCCGCTATATCCCAGCAATGCCGCGCATCCGAGCGTCAGCATCGGTCGCATCCGTTTCCCGCCGCCCGCGATCAGGTGGCCGGCAAGCTCCGGGATCAGCGCGACCTTGCTCTGCATGCGATCGAGGATGACGGCGTTCACACCGTGCATGTCGTCGGCGACGAGCGCCATCAGCGGCTCGAGCGACGGAGTGGTCGAGGGCTTCAGTTCGTGGACGGTGGCAGTCACGGGGCGCGACCTAGCCGGAGAACGGGCGATTTCCTAGCCCACCGGAAGGCTTAGCCGCGCAAGGAGGCCGCCAAGGTCCTCGCTCTCCTCGAGCGTGATCTTGCCACCGTAGATCTCGGCGACGTCCCGGACGATCGCCAGGCCGAGGCCCGTCCCGGGCTTGTCGGTGTCGAGGCGGGCGCCGCGCTGGAAGATCGCGTCGCGCAGCTCCTGCGGGATTCCCCTGCCGTCGTCCTCGACGAGGATGTCGACCGTGGAATCGTTCGGTTCGACGGTCACGAACACTCGGCCGCCGCCATATTTGGCCGCGTTTTCGACGAGGTTGCCGAGCATTTCATCGAGGTCCTGCCGTTCGACGCGGACCTGGGCACTCTTGTCGCCGGCGATGTCCACAGTGACGTTCTCGTAAAGCCGATCGACGGCCCGCTGAACCGATTCGAGACTTTCCCAGACGGTCGCACGGGCATGGGCGGAGGTGCGGCGGCCGATTGCGCGAGCCCGCGCGAGATGGTGATCGACCTGCCGCCGCATCACGATCGCCTCGCGAAAGACCGTCTCGGCGAGGTCGGGAGAATGCGCGGTTGCCGCATTGGTGATGACGGTAAGCGGCGTCTTGAGCGCATGGGCGAGGTTGCCCGCGTGCCGGCGTGCTTCCTCCGCCTGTTCCTCGCTGTGCGCGAGAAGCAGGTTGATCTCCTCGGTCAGCGGCCGGACCTCGACCGG
>DASSFK010000035.1:0-4885 GCA_035694565.1 Sphingomicrobium sp. | reverse complement strand
GACCAGTTTGCCGACTTCGGATTCTTCTTTGCGAGTTCCAGCTCCGCTCGGCCCTTGTAGACCATGGCCTTGACGGCTTTCGGTTCCAAAGCGAGCGCTTTGTCGCCTGCCGCCGATGCCGCCTCATAGTTCTTCGCCTGTAGCTCTGCCTGGGCGAGAACTTCCATTACGGCGGCGCTTCGTGGGAACCGCTCGGCCGCAGATCTCGCCGCGCCAACCACGCCGCGCGCAACTCCCACATCGTGGATCTGCCCCTCTAGCCTCATCCGCAGGGAGACGGCGGCATCCTCGTCCGCTGGAAGCGACCGGATTTCGACAGGTCCAACCGTCAACATGGATGCCGGAATGATACGCGTCGGAAGCGTGTCCCGGCCGCGATACTTTTCCAGATCCTTCTCAAGTTGCTTGAGGTTGCCGAACGCTTGCTTTGCGGCGTCCAGCGCCGGCACGCCCTTCTGGATCAAGTCGACATATTTCGAGGCCTGCCCCCGCCGCGACGGCTCGAAGGCCAGATAGTGCGCAAGCAGCCATCCTCGGCTGTACTGGGAAGCCCATTCCTGGCCCGTCGTCTGATTGTAGATTCCGCCCAGCATTTCCGGCAGGGACATGCCGCGAAGGAGCCGAAGCTCCGCCCCGCGATAATCGGGCGGCTCGCCGAACTCGATGGAGCCATCGGGCCGGAGCTCGGCCGGAGCGAAGAACTCAGCATAACCTTCTGTCATCCAGGTCGGATAAGCGACGTTTGCTTCCTGCAGCATCAGGTGATGCAGATATTCATGGAAGATGACGGTCCGACCATCGAGATCCCATCGGTCCCGCTTGGCCTGGCCGCTGGCGAAGGCAGTCGCTCCGGAAGCACGACCGAAATAGACGCCGGCGATGCCACCGATCTGGGTGACGTGCTGCACGTCAACCTCGTCGCGAAGAACGAATAGCGTAACCCGGCTCGTGGAAGTCGGCGGCGGATCCTTCATCTGCCGAACCGCCCGAACTCCACTGTCATAGCGCTCGAGCTGCGATGCATATTCGCGCAGCTCTTCGGGGCTTTTCTGCGAGTAGATGATGAAGTGGTTGGTCCTGGCCTCGTTCCAGCCTGCGAGAGCCTGCGATGGCGCAAGGACAAGCGCCGCCAACGCCGCAAGGCGCAACTGCATATTGAATCCCCCTCGAATCTCCCGGGACAAGGCTAGCGCTGTGAAAACGGCTGTCTAGAGGAAGCTGTACGGATCCACGTCCACGCTAACTCGGACTTTCGGGCTCCAGTCGATTCCGGCCAGCCAGTCACGGATGACGTCCTGGACGTCGAGGCTCCGCGCCGCATGCACGAGCAGGCGTTGGCGATGGCGGCCGCGCAGCATCGCGAGCGGGGCGGGAGCCGGCCCGAAGACCGCCATGCCCTCGACCCTGGGCGCGGCGTGGCCGATCCGGCGAGCGACGGCTTCGGCTTCGGACGAGCTTTCCGCAGAGACGATGATCGCCGCGAGCCTCCCGAACGGAGGCATTGCCGCGTCGCGGCGTGCTTCGGTTTCCGCTGCGTAGAAGCCCGCTGCATCGCCGGAAACGAGCGCGGCGATCACAGGGGCGTCGGGTTCGTGCGACTGGACGAGCACCCGACCCGGCTTGTCGCCACGGCCGGCACGGCCCGCGACCTGCTGAATCTGCTGAAAGCTTCGCTCCGCCGCACGCAGGTCGCCGCCGGCGAGGCCGAGGTCGGCATCGACTACTCCAACGAGCGTCAGATTCGGGAAATGATAGCCCTTGGTCACCAGCTGGGTGCCGATCACGATGTCGATTGCACCCGCTTCCATCTGCGCCACGAATTCCGCCGCACGTGCTGGCGACCAGATCGTGTCGGACGTGACGATGGCCGTCCGCGCTTCGGGGAAGAGCGCGACGACTTCGTCGGCAATGCGCTCGACGCCGGGCCCGCAGGCGACCAGGCTGTCTTCCTCGCCGCACTCCGGACAGGCCTTGGGCGGCGGCATCACATGTCCGCAATGGTGGCAGGCAAGGCGATGCATCAGCCGATGCTCGACCATCCAGGCGGTGCAATTGGGGCACTGAAAGCGGTGGCCGCAATGCCGGCAGAGCGTCAGCGGAGCGAAGCCTCGGCGGTTGAGGAACAGCAGTGACTGCTCTGAGCGTTCGAGGTTCGCTTCCAGCTCCGCGACAAGGCTCGGCGCCAGCCAGCGGCCGCGCAGGGGAGGGTCCTGCGTCAGGTCGATTGCCCGCATCTCCGGCAGGCTTGCTCCGGCATAACGATTGCTGAGAGTCACCTCCCGATAGCGGCCGATCTCGACCATGTGCCGCGTTTCGATCGCCGGCGTCGCGGAGGACAGGATCACAGGAATGTCCTCGAACTTGCCTCGCATCACCGCGACGTCTCGGGCGTGATACTGCACGCCTTCTTCCTGCTTGAAGCTCGGCTCATGCGCCTCGTCGACGACGATCAAGCCGAGGTTCGCATAAGGAAGGAAAAGCGCGGAGCGAGCGCCAACGGTGACCTTCGCCTCACCGCAGGAGATCGCCCGCCATGCTCGTCGCCGCTGCGATGAGCGCAGGTCGGAGTGCCAGGCAGTTGGAGCGCATCCGAACCGCGCTTCGAAGCGCTTCAGGAACGGTTCGGTCAGCGCGATCTCGGGGAGGAGCACGAGCGCCTGTTTCCCCTGCTTCAGGCATTGCGCGATCGCCTCAAAATAGACTTCGGTCTTGCCTGAGCCCGTCACGCCATCGAGCAGGACGGGATCGAAGCCCTTGCCGATCGTGGACGAAAGGCTTTCAGCGGCCCGCCGCTGCTCCTCGCTGAGCTCCGGCGGCGCGAAGTCGGGATCGGGACAGGGCAGGGGGCGGTCGGCTTCCACCGCTGTTGCTTCCAGAGCACCCGCATTGACCAGGCCCCGCATTACCGCGTCGCTGACCTCGGCGTAGCCGGCGAGCTCGCGCACCGTCCCTTGGCGGCCTTCGATTGCGGCGAGCGCCTTCAGCCGCTGCGGAGTCATACGGTCGGGAACAAGGCCGGTGGGTCGATACTCGGTAAGCTGTCTCGGCCGCTCAAGCGCGCTCGATGACGGCATGATCATTCGCAGCACGGACGCGAGTGGCGAGAGGTAGTAATTGGCCGTCCACTCCGCGAGCCGGCGAAGCGGGGCTGCAATTGGCGGGACATCGATGGTCCCGACGATCGGTCTCAACCGATCGTCGCCGACCTCCTCGGTGGGAAGCCTCTCAGGCTCCCACGCGACACCGAGAAGCTGTCGCGGCCCCAGTGGCGCGACCAGCACCGAACCCGGCTCGACATGCATCCCGTCGGGCACGCGGTAGTCGAGGGGCCCGAGCGCTGCATTCAGGGTAACGACACGGGCGCGGTTCATCGGCTAAGGGGACTATCGGGCTGCGGGACGAGGACCTCTAACAAGAGGACTAGTCCGATGATTGCAAGACGCTGGCATGGGCGAGTGCCCGCTGCGAAGGCCGAAGACTATCTCCGCCTCATGCGCGATGTAGGCTTGGCCGACTACCGATCAACCGAAGGGAATCGCGGAGCCTGGTGCCTGCACCGGCGAGAGGGCGATATCGTCCACGTCGAGATGTTCACGCTCTGGGACAATCTCGAGGCGATCCATCGCTTCGCCGGCGAAGATCTCGTGAAGGCGAAGTATTACGCGTTCGATGCCGACTACCTGCTCGAGATGGAGCCCGAGGTCACGCACTTCAGCGTGATCGAAGGCTGACTATTTGCCGCGCTTCTTGCGGTGCTGATCGAAGTCGAGGACCGCCGTTTCGTCGTCGTCGCGGAGCAAGCCGAGCCGGCGCGCAACCTCCTGATAGGCCTCCTCGACACCGCCGAGATCCTGCCGGAAGCGGTCCTTGTCGAGCTTCTCGTTCGACTTGATGTCCCAAAGGCGGCATCCGTCGGGGCTGATCTCGTCGGCAAGAATGATGCGGCTGTAGTCGCCGTCCCAAACACGGCCGAACTCGAGCTTGAAGTCGATCAGGCGGATTCCGATCGCGGCGAACATGCCCGACAGGAAGTCGTTCACTCGGATCGCCATGTCGGCGATGTCGTTCATCTCTTCCTGGCTCGCCCATCCGAAGCAGGCGATATGCTCTTCGGAGATCATCGGATCGCCGAGCGCGTCGTCCTTGTAATAATATTCGATGATCGTCCGAGGCAGCTGGGTGCCTTCCTCGATTCCGAGGCGCTTCGTCAGCGAGCCGGCCGCGACGTTGCGGACCACGACCTCGATCGGGACGATCTCGACTTGCCTGATCAGCTGCTCGCGCATGTTCAGGCGGCGGATGAAGTGGGTCGGCACCCCGATCGTCTGCAGCGCGAGGAAGATGTGCTCGGAAATGCGGTTGTTGAGCACGCCCTTGCCGCTGATCGTCCCGCGCTTCTGCGCGTTGAACGCTGTCGCGTCGTCCTTGAAATATTGGATGAGCGTGCCGGGCTCGGGACCCTCATAGAGGATCTTTGCCTTGCCTTCGTAAATCTGGCGGCGCCGGGCCATTCTGTTGCTTCACTCCGTCCGTTGGGGAGCGGCGGCTATAGGCGAGCCGCTCCCCAGCCGCAATCGAACAGCGCTAGCTGTTACTTTGCCAAGGATTGCTGAAGGCCGTTCACGATGTCGGCCCCCTGAAGCACCTTGATCGAAGAGCCCTTCAGGCCGTCGCCGATCGGCTCCGCGCGCCCGCCGAGGCAGGTTTGGAGGAAATTCTCGGCGACCGCGTTGAAGGCGATGTTGTTCGCCGGACGGGCGAACCCGTGACCCTCGTCGGGGAAGAGAACGTAGGTGACCGGGATCCCCTTCGCCTTCATGGATTCGACGATCTGGTCGGACTCCCTCTTGTTGACACGAGGGTCGTTGGCGCCCTGGCCGATGAG
>DASSFK010000034.1:0-4956 GCA_035694565.1 Sphingomicrobium sp. | reverse complement strand
GCCTGCTCGGACCGAAGCAAGCCCCAGATATTGTGATAGGTGCCCAGAGTAGAGAGGAAGACCCCCGCATCTGCGGGTAATTCCCTCACGATCGAGATAGCCTTGCGAAGCGTAATGACATCTCGCTCGTACGGCCGTTTTCGATCTTCAAGCCGATAGACGGAGACCCCTTCGAACTCCGGTCTCTCCAATGAAAGGGCTTGGGCGATCGCGGCTGAGTGGCTGTGGCCGATCACAACCGCCTTCGTCATCGCGGTTTGCCCTTCGACCTATTTGCCGTCTTTGTGATTTTGAGAATCTGCCGGAACACGGCTTCGCCGTACCGGCGATTGGCGTGTGTCACGTCCTTCGCATAACAAGCTGGCTCAAGGTAACCGCCCGTCGTTACGGCCTTTTCCGGGGGTTTGATCAGCATGATGCCAAGCTCATCGCACAAGTCGGATAGGCACCCGAGCTGAACTTTCCAGCATTTCAGGCGCAAGTCCGGGCGTGTTGGGCCGAGGTCCTGCAGTCCCTCCCTCGCAAAATAGCCCTCGACGTGCGCCGCGATGAATTCGTTGTCCTCCTTGGGTGGCGGAGGGGCAAGGTGATACAGCTTGGCGTCAGTTGATGCGCGTATTTGGCGGAGAATCGGGCCCATTGTCTCCCGCACCCCAGTTTCAACATAGGATGCCAAGGCTCTGAATGGCACCAATTGCGTGCCGGAACCGGGAAGCTCGTCGCTGTTCGAAATCAAGAAGTCGAAATCCACTCGCGAACGAACCGTGCTCAGAATCGCGTATTGATTCCCGCCGACTGCCGAAAAGACGAAATCGTCCGAAGTGAAATCGCGAATCTCACGACAGAAGTTCGCGAGTGAAGCATCGCCCACTTCGCGGCCATCCTTTTCCTTGCGAAGCCTAAATACTCGGATGTGCTCGTATTCACTGGTTCGCTTAGAATATTGCTGAGCACGAAGTAGCGCCACGGTATGGCTGTCGCCGAATACGGCTATGCGTGGGCCGGGTGCATCGAGTCTGGCAACCAAACTCCTAATTCGGGCGAGAACATTCATCGAGTCGCAATCGGGGAAAAGGATTTCACGAGATCGTCGATCGCCTTCATCTGCTGAAGGAATGGTCGAAGGGTGTCGAGCGGCAAGGCGCACGGACCATCACAAAGAGCGTCATCCGGCGCCGGATGTGCCTCCAGGAAAAGCCCGGCAAGTCCCACGGCCATGCCCGAGCGGGCAAGAGTGCTTGCCTGCGCTCTGCGGCCATCCGCGCTGTCGCTCCTTCCGCCGGGACGCTGAAGGGCGTGAGTGGCGTCGAACACGACGGGCGCCAGGTTCTTCATTTCGTCGATCCCGAGCATGTCGACAACGAGGTTGTTGTAGCCAAAGCTCGTCCCCCGCTCACAAAGGATGATTCTTTCGTTTCCTGCCTCGCGGCACTTGTTGATGATGTGTCGCATCTCCTGGGGCGCAAGGAATTGCGGCTTCTTGACATTGATCGCCTTCCCAGTCGCGGCGATCGCAGTCACAAGGTCGGTCTGTCGGGCAAGGAACGCCGGCACCTGAAGGATGTCGGCGACTTCAGCGACCGCCGCGGCCTGATGCGGCTCGTGCACATCGGTGAGCACTGGTACGCCGAAGCGGCTTTTGACCCCTGCGAGGATCGCCAAACCCGCCTCGAGGCCGGGGCCCCGGTACGAGCGGATCGACGACCGGTTCGCCTTGTCGAAAGATGCCTTGAAAACGTAGGGAATCTCCAGTTCCCGAGTCACCTCGACGAACGTCTCGGCGACCTCCATCACAAGGTCTTCGCTCTCGATCACGTTCATTCCGCCAATCAGGACGAACGGCCGATCGTTGGCAAAGTTGATGCCATCCTCGAGCGTCACGCTATTCAACAAATCGTCGTTTCCTTACTATCTTCGCGTTCTCGGCGCGCCTCGGCAACTTTATGAGCCTGCGCAATCACATCGAGCACCTGCCGGCGCAACGTCCCTGCTGAATACTCAAGCTCGAGCTTTGTCTGCGCCTTTTGCAACATCGACATGCGGGCTTCGTCGTCGCTGATCAGCAGCTCCAGGCTGCTGAGCCACTCGTCGGCCGAATCTGCGAGAAGCCCGCACCCATCCGCGCAGCAGTCGTCATAGACTGTCCCGCGGCTCGCGACCACGGCGACGCCGGCACTGGTGTATTCCACCCACTTGGTATTCGCCTTCATCAAGTTGAAGTCGATCGGCGCGAGAGGACAAATTCCCACGTCCCACTGGCGTTCTGCGAATTCCCGAAGGAAATTTGCATAGTTGGCGACCGCTGGACTGGTCTGGATCCGGTCTTTGAATCGTCGAAGCGCTGGCGGGATCGGAATCGAGCCAAACAGCTCGAACTGAACATGCGGATTCCGCTCAAGCAATCGCTCGATCGCCGGCAAGACCTTGTCGAGATTGTGCGCATGGTCGGCGCTGGCCATGTATCCGACCGTACGCCCCCGGTGATCATCCGCCCGGCGCAGCACGGAACCCGAGCAGTAGATCTTTCCGGCAATCACGTTGAGGTCCGGCACGTACTCCAAAAGGCGGCTCCGCAGCCGCTTGGTCGACGCGTACACCAGATCTGCGGATGCAAGCAGGCCACGTACGACGTCAAGGCGGTCTTTGGAGTTGTGCATTGCGAACTTGCGCTCTCCAATATCCGGTGGAATCGCCAATAGATCGTCGTCGATATGGTAGATCGTGGGAACGCTTTCGCTGCGCGCCCACTGGATGATCGACCGCGAGGCTGGACCGCTGTAGCGACAGAAGACGATCGCAGTCGGCTGGAACTCGTCGAGAACGCGAACCGCTCGCTCTTCGTCGCTCCACAAGGTGCTCTGGAAATCCGTCCCAACTTCGAGATCCTGCTCGGTCAGCAGTCGAGTGACGATTTCGCCCCGACCGATCAGCGGCGCCAGAGGCTTTTCGAAACTGACCTGAAGAGTAGGCAGGGCGGCATTCGCAACGAACAGGATTCGTTCTTTCTCGGGCACAAAGCCGGCAGGCCGGAATTCCGCGCGACTAGCCAATTTGAACAGTTGAGCGAAACGCCCATACACAGCCGAGGGCGTGAGCGGCATCTTGGACTCTGCCAGGAATGCATCCTGGATTTCGAGGAACTTTTCCGGGTTGGAAGTTGCGGCCAGCGAAAAGTCGTACCATTCCTGCGGGGTCGATACGCTGGTCAGACCGGCATAATGGTCTGCGTCCATTCCTCCACCCTGGTCCCGCCACACCGCCGTGGGAATGCGCGCGAGGAGCATATCTATGAGCACCGATGAAGGCGCCGAAATGCCGTAGGCAAAGCCGCGCATGTCGAAGCGGTACATCGGCGCATTGTTGATCCGCGCGTTGCCGGGCAAGACGACCTTATTCTTGAGGACATACTGACCACCCGGGTGCGGTCGGAGCACGACTTCCCGTCCGTCGTCGTCCAGGCGGCGACAAAAGTCGTTGAACGCGTCGACGAACTCCAGCTTGAAGTTGCCCGCTCCATTCAATCGCACCGAATGGAGATTTTCACATACTAGCCCGGTCGGATTGCCGTTCCGAGCGACCGAATTGGTGGGGAGCTGCAAGACCGACGTCGGACCAGTGACGAAGACCTTCGCACGCTGCGATTGGGCAATCGAGCCAAGTTGCTCAAGGCCGTACCAGCTGCAGACGATATCGGCTCCGAATGACGCGGTCGCGCCATGAGCGCGAACGTGATCGGCGCTGTGGCGGAAGCCGACGCATTCAAACCCGTGCTGCAGCGTAACCTTCAGGTAGCTGGGCGGAGCGTGAAGGAACACGGAATGCGTGGTGACATGATTGTGGAGATGGGATTCGCTCGCAGCGAATAGCAGTCCCTCCCCGACAAGGTGGCGATGGGCTTCCCAATCCTCACTGTAAAATTGGATCTCGGCTCCGGTGTGGAAGCAAATATCCTCGAGCTCGGCCTGCCAAATCCCGAACAGATCCCGGCCGGAGAATTTCGTGGACACGAGAAACAATGCGCGATGTCCAAAATCGCGCGTGGCCATGAACACCAGGGGCCGCAGGATGTTCACGTCCTGCACCAGATTGATCAGGAAAACAGCGGCGCGCCTGCTCAAAACAGAGCCAATCTGGAATCTAGACCCGCAAGTGGAAGCGCTGAGGTCTCTGAAAGAAACAAGCGGCACGGCCCGAACGCATTGGACATGTGCGCGCCGATACTTTTCATGGAAGTCGCGTAGGTCGCGAGATTGACCGGCACTTCACGGTCGCTCGCGCCGCCCTCGCCGGTTTGCCGGTCCGGCCCGCCGGGAATCTTCCAAAACCTGCGGCCTGGGACGCTCGTGTACTCGCGAACCTTGCGTCGAGTGCCAGGGACCAGGCGAGGGAGTGCCTCATCGGACACAAGCATCCCAAATCCGCCCGCTTCCCGTTGGAAGATCACGTCAAAAGCGAGATCGCCGGTGCAGTAAGGGCTTGCCACGGACAGCCCCCCTAGCGACTGCACCAGCTTGTGCGCAGGCCCGTTGATTGCGAAGCCGTGGACAAGCGCGAGGGTGCCTGCGCCGCCGGCCTTCGTCGCGTTCTGACGTGACAGAAAGGCCGCCAGACCGGCAGCTTCCGCCTTTGCCGAAGCGAGATCGTCAACCGCGCTCTCGAATTGTTCGATCGATTTTGGCGCGTGCCGCATCCGCCCGGACGCAAGATCTTCAAGGAAGGATTCCACATTCCGATAGATAAGCTGTCCAAGCCGAGCATATAGAGGATAGCCGACCGATATGACCTGGCACCCGGCCGCCAAGGCCGTGATCGCCCGGTTCAGGGATTTAGCGGCACTGAAGCCTTGTGCATTGACCGGAATGAAGCAGGCAAACGCGTCCTGCAGGAGCCTTCGCTCGCGCTCCTCGCTCCACTCCAGGAGCCTGGTCCGTACTGGAACCTCGCCGAGAATCGCCA
>DASSFK010000033.1:0-3488 GCA_035694565.1 Sphingomicrobium sp. | reverse complement strand
GCGCTTGACTGGCGCTCATTTCAGCAAATCATCAGGCGTTGCTCAGGCCGCTCAAGGACGGCTCGGCCAGACTGCTGCGCTCGTGACCACCCCGATTGGAGGACAAGGTGATGAGAACCGAAGGGGAGCGCACACCGGGCTCCAAACTGCTGCTGGCGATCCTCGTCGCCGCGGCGCTCGCAATTCCGCTCTTTTCGATCTGGCTGCTCGTCTACGATCGTCAGACCCAGTCGGAGCAGGCAACGGCATCGATTACCGACGGCTGGGGCGGCTCGCAGATCATCGGCGGACCCTTGCTCGTCATCCCGTATCGGGCGACGACGACCGACACGATCGTCGATCGCGGCCAAAGCATCACCCGCAGCCGCGAGGTAAGGCGCGAATTGACCTTGTCTCCCGAGGCCGCCGATCTCTCGACCACGGTCTCGCCGAAGCGCCGGAAACGATCGATCTACGAAGCGGTCGTATACGATGCCAAGCTTGGCGGATCCGCCAGGTTCGCCTTTCCACCCGATCTCTCCAGGAACGGCGTCAAGGTCGAGGACATGGACCTTTCGCGGGCCGAGCTGCGCTTCGGGATCAGCGATCCGCGTGGCCTCGGCGCCAATCCCGAAGTCGTTGCCAACGGGACTCGCCAGCGGCTTCAACCCGGCGGCGGAAGCAGCGGCGGCCGGGGCTTCTTCGCCTGGATCGATGCGAGCAACCTCGCTTCGCAGCCGATCGCTGTCCGCTATCAGTACGAGCTGCGTGGCAATTCGTCGCTGACCTATATTCCGCAGGCGGGCGAGACCGTCTGGAACGTCCGCTCGCCCTGGCCGCATCCTTCGTTCGTCGGCGACTTCCTTCCGCAGGACCGGAACGTCGACGCGAAAGGCTTCACCGCGACCTACCGGATCGGGAACCTCGCTCTAGGGAAGTCGCTCGTTTCGACCGGCGATACGGGTCAGGGCAACGTCATCGAAAAGCTGCCGCCGGTGATCGCCGGCTACACCGGACCCAAAGATGCGGGCGTACCGCAGGTGGCCAGCATCGGCCTGATCCAGCCGGTCGATCTCTATTCACGCGTGAACCGGGCGACGAAATACGGCTTCCTGTTCATCGGCTTCACCTTCCTCGCACTGCTGATGTTCGATGTGATCGGAGGTGTCCCGGTCTCGGCGGTCGAATATCTGCTGATGGGGGCGGCGCTCGTCCTGTTCTTCGTGCTTCTCCTCGCGTTCGCCGAGGTGATCGGTTTCGGCTTCGCCTACATCGTCGCATCGGCGGCGATCGCCGGTCTCAACACGGCCTATTCCGCCGCGGTTCTCAAGAGCTGGCGCCGGGCGAGCTTCATCGGGGGACTCCTCGTCGGCCTCTTCGCGATCCTCTACATCCTCCTCAGCCTCGAGGACTTCTCGCTTCTGATCGGCTCGCTTCTGCTCTTCGCGGCACTGGCCGGTGTGATGTACACAACACGCAGGATCGACTGGAGTGCGCCGCGCCAGCAAGAAGCGGCCGAGTGACACTTGGGCTCGGGGGCTTGCTCGGCTAAGCCCCCAAACTCATGACTGACCCAATACCGCCAAGGCGCATATTTCCCGAGGCACATGTCGACGCGAAGGCCGCTCGGCATGTGCCTTCCAGTCCGCAGACCGAGAGCGAAGCCTACAAGCTCGCTTTCCAGGACACCGACTTCCTGCTCCGCGAGGATCTGCGGCCGGTTCGCTTCCAGCTCGAGCTTCTGAAGCCGGAGCTCCTGCTCGACGAAGCGAAGGTCGCATCGACGTTCGTCTTCTACGGTTCGGCCCGCATTCCCGAGCCTTCGATGGCCGATGCGCTGGTTGCCGGGGCTTCGGACGACCAGCAGCGCGCGATCGCGGAGCGGCTGAAGGCCAAGTCGGTCTATTACGACGTCGCTCTGGAGCTCGGCCGGCTGGCCGGATCCTGCGGTCCCGACGAAGAGGGCTGGCGCCACTTCGTGGTCTGCTCGGGCGGCGGTCCCTCGATCATGGAAGCCGCCAATCGGGGCGCCACCGAGGTCGGCGCCGAGACGATCGGACTCAACATCGTCCTTCCGCACGAGCAGCTTCCGAACCCGTACGTCACTCCGGATCTCAGCTTCCAATTCCACTATTTCGCGCTGAGGAAGATGCACTTCCTGCTGCGCGCGCGCGCAGTCGCCGTATTCCCCGGTGGTTTCGGGACGTTCGACGAATTCTTCGAGCTCCTGACGCTCATCCAGACCGGCAAGGTCAGGCCGCTCCCGGTCCTTTTGTTCGGCAAGGACTTCTGGAACCGAGTGATCGATTTCGAGGCGCTGGTGGACGAGGGCGTGATCGCCCCGCACGACCTCGACATCTTCCATTGGTGCGAAGACGCGAAAAGCGCCTGGAGCTTCGTCCAGAGCTTCTACGAAGACCATCCGGCCGCGCTCCGCGAGCGGAGCGGCACGGCCGAATAAGGCCTATTGAGCCGGCTTTTCGGGCTGGTCGGCCGCTTCGCCGCCCGGCTTCTTGGCGTCGGCCGCGGCCGCGCCCGCCGCCTTGTCCGCGGCGGCCTTGTCGCCGGCGGCCGGAGCAGCGGCTTCGGCCGGTGCGGCTGGAAGCGGCAGCGGGCCGTCGCTGTGCGCGTTGAGGAAGGCGATGACGTTGGCGCGGTCCTGCGGGTTGCTGAGACCGGCGAAGGTCATCTTCGTTCCGGGCGCGAACTTCTTCGGGCTGGTCAGCCACGCGTTGAGATTGTCCCAGCTCCACGTCCCGCCGACGCCGGAAAGCGCGGGCGAGAAGGCAAATCCATGAGCGCCCTTGCCGACTTCCTCGCCGAGCACGCCCCAGAGGTTCGGGCCGAGCGCGTTGGCGCCGCCCTTGTCGGCGTTGTGGCAGGCGGTGCACTTCTTGAAGACCTGCTCGCCGGCGGCCGCATCGGCGCTCGCGAGATAGAAGGCGATCGGCTTTTCGGCCTCGGCCGCGCCTGCGCCTTCCTGGACGACGCCCTCGATCGGAAAGCCCATTTCCTCGGGTCGTTCGCTGTGGAACGATTCACCGGCGACGATCGAAGCTCCGAGAGCCACAATTCCAGCAAAAAGGGTCCAGCCGGCGATGGTGTTGAAACGGTCGTCCATGGGTCTCCGGTCGGCGGTCGCCGAGGCTAAGCGAATGGAATTTGCGCCGCTCTTTACGGGCGACTCAGCCGTTCATCAAGCGGCGAGCCAGCGTTCGAGGAGGGTCCCTGCAATCGCGAAACGCGGAGGCGGCTGGAATGCGGCCTGCGGCTCGCCGGCGAGCGCGGCTTCGATCTCGGAGCGGGTGAACCAGCGAGCATCGTCGAGCTCGGTCGTGTCGATGACGAGGTCGGAATCCAATGCCCGAGCGTGGCAACCGATCATCAGCGATGACGGGAAAGGCCAGGGCTGGCTCGCGGTGTAGCTTACGTCGGCGACCTTGATCCCCGCTTCCTCGTGGAGTTCGCGGGCGACTGCGGCTTCGATCGATTCGCCGGGCTCCAGGAAT
>DASSFK010000032.1:0-5198 GCA_035694565.1 Sphingomicrobium sp. | reverse complement strand
ACATGCTCCATGGCGACCACGAATTCAGCCGCAAGGCGGCCATGGGTCACCAGTACCAATCCAATCATTCGTTCAACCCACTTCCAGAATCGCCGCCGGAAACTTCGGCCTGGGCGTGCCCCGGACTGCCCTCAATCGTGTCGCTCGGCTGTGAAGCGAGGTCACGATGGCGGACATTTGGCGAAAAACCCGCTCTTCGCAACCGTTCGGCCATCTCCTCCGCGGCGCAGACCGACCGGTGGCGTCCACCCGTGCAGCCGAAAGCCACGGTCACATAGCTTTTGCCGGCTGCCCAGTAGCGGGGAATCCAATCCGTGAGAAGCGCTTCCAGTTGGTCGAGCGCAGAGCCCCAGGCCGGGTCCTTTTCCAAATGCTGGCGAATGGCTTGGTCCATGCCGGTTAACACTCGAAGCTCCTCCACCCAGTGAGGATTATCCAAAAACCGCATGTCAAACATCAGGTCTGCTGTTCGGGACACACCTCGGGCGTACCCAAATGAGACAATCGTGAGCACCGGCTCGTCGCTGTCGCTTGGAAAACGGCGCCGAAGCTCGTCCCGAAGTTCGGTCGGAGTGAGGTCGGTCGTATCGATTATGCTGTCGGCCGCTTCCTTGAGCGGCGCTGTTACCACGCGCTCGCGTGCAATCCCGTCCTCTGCCGGGCGATCGGGGGCGAGCGGGTGGCGGCGGCGAGTCTCGTTGTAGCGTCGCATCAGTTCAGCGCCCGAGCAGTCGAGGTATAGGATCTCGCCTTGAACGCCTTGGATTGAGCGGATCACCGCCGGCAGAGCCGCGGCATCGAAGCCACGGCTGCGGACGTCCATGCCCACCGCCGCCGGGACCAGCCGGCATTCGTTCTCATCGCCGTGGACGAAGCCGTTCAGGAGCGAGACGGGCAGGTTGTCGACGCAATCCCAGCCCATGTCTTCCAGAGCGTCGAGCACGCTGGACTTGCCGGCACCCGACATGCCGGTGACGAGAAGGAGACGGGGAGGGGAACTGCGGCGGGTAGGCACCGCCCTTGTGTTAGAACTTCAGTCCAAGGCGGTCGAGAGCCAGCGACACCTTCGAGGCGGCCGACGCTGTCAATGCATCAACGCTGACGAGCGGCAGGTTCACTCCAAGGACGGAGCGCTCACGCAGATCGTCGGGGAGCCGCATGATCTCGCTCGTAAGCTCTACGTAGAGGCCTATCGGGACATCGCTGACGCTGTCCATGTCGACGATTCCGATTCCGCGAATTTCAAGCTTGCCCTTGATGGTCGGCGGGGCGCTCGCGAACAGGTGGTCGCCCTCGCGCCTCACGATTGTCTGATCGTCGCTGACGAGCCTGAAGCCGCGGTCGAGGAGGCGCAGCGCCAGGTCGGATTTTCCAGAACCGGACGGGCCGGAGATCAGGACCGCACGTCCATCCCTTGCAACCGTGCTGGCGTGGATCGTCTCCGACGAAAGATGGCGGTTCACTCGACCTCCGCCGCGGGCAGCCGGATGGTGAAGCGGGCGCCCGAGGGCGCATCGTCGCGGTCTTGCACGTCAATTTCACCGTCATGGCCTTCGACGATGGCACGGGCGATCGCGAGACCGAGACCGGTGTGGCGTCCGAAATGTTCTTCCTCCGGGCGCACTGAGTGGAAACGGTTAAAGATGGCCTCACGCGCTTCTTCGGGAACGCCGGGGCCTTCGTCGTCGACGCGGATTCGAACTTCGTCTCCGACATGGGCCGCCGCAATTTCGACCAGGCCGCCTGGCGGCGAGAAGCTGATGGCATTGTCGATGATGTTGTCGATCGCTCGTACCAGCCGGTTGACGTCGCCGAGCACGACTGCGGTCGACATGCGCGGCCGGGCGAAAGCGATGCGCGCGTCGCCCTTCTCACGGCGATGCTCCCAGGAATTGACGAGCTGCTCGATGACTGGACCGAGGTCGACCGGTTCGAATTTTGCTCGGGCAAGCTCGGCGTCGGTTCGGGCGGCCTCGCTGATGTCGCCAATCAGGCGGTCGAGCCGGATGACGTCATCCTTCGCGACCATCAGCAATTTCGCTTTCAGATCGGGGTCCTTTACCCGGTCCAGTCCGTCGAGCGCGGATCGAAGGGAGGCCAGCGGGTTTTTCAGCTCGTGAGTCACGTCGGCCGCGAAATGTTCGATGTTGTCCATCCGGTGACGAAGCGATTGGCTCATATCCGAGACGGCGCGCGCCAGTAGCCCGATCTCGTCCGTACGCGAAGGCAGTCGAGGGACCTTCACTTCTCGAGCGCGGCCCAGGCGGACTCGGTGCGCGGCCAGCGCCAGCCGACGCAAAGGCCGAACGATCGTCCGAGCGAGGAACAGCGAAAGCAGAACCGAAAGCAGGATGGCGAAGGCCATTGCCACGAACAGAGACCGGCGCTGACTGCGGACGGTTCGAGTGAAGTCGTGGTCGTTGTTCGTAAGAAGCACCACCCGGCTTCCAACCGGCGCGGCGGCGGAAAAGACGGGGGTCAGGTCGGGCGCATTGCGAACATCGGTGACTGCCTGCCTGGTCTCCTTTGCGTGGACCCCTTCGGGCCAGGCGAACAGGTTGTCGCGTGAAGGCTCGACGAAGTCATCGAGCGGGCTTGCGCCAACGAGCGCATTGAAGCCCCGGTCGAGAGCGCGAGCCGCGTCCTTGTTCCACTTCTGGGTCGTCGGATCGCGAAGCGTGTACGTCGGTCCGGTGACTTTCCAGCTATCCGCCTGGAGCGCGCCGTCAGGCCCATAGATCCTGATCCTGCTCCCGGTTGATTTGGCCAAAGACAAGAGAACGGAGTTTCGCGCGTCTGCCGGAGTCGCGGCGTAGACGCTCGCGGTCATCTGAGCCTCGCGGTGAATCAGGCCCAGCCGCTCTTCACTCAGCTGATTGCGGAACGCATCGAGATAGACGACGCCGCACGCCAGAAGGGCTATTGTCAGAAGGTTCACAGCGAGGATTCGCCGGGTCAGCGGCAGCTGGCCGAACCAGATAGGGCGGCGGCTATTCATCCTGGAACTTGTAGCCCACGCCGTAGAGCGTCTCGATGGCGTCGAACTCGGGGTCCACGGCCCGGAATTTGCGGCGCATGCGCTTGATGTGGCTGTCGATCGTGCGGTCATCGACGTAGACGTCGTCGTGATAGGCGATGTCGAGCAGTTGATTGCGCGTCTTCACGACGCCCGGCCGCTGCGCCAGAGCTTCGAGGATCAGGAATTCGGTGACGGTGAGCGTCACGTCCTTGCCGCCCCAGATGACCTTGTGGCGCGCGGGGTCCATGACGAGGCGTCCACGCTCCAGCAGCGCTGGCTCCGGCTCGTCTTCCGCGGAGGCGGGGGCGCCCTTGGCAAGCTCCTGGCGCCGCAGCAGGGCCCGGATGCGAGCGATCAGCAGGCGCTGGGAAAAGGGCTTGGAGATGTAATCGTCCGCGCCCATCGCGAGGCCGAGTGCCTCATCCAGCTCGTCGTCCTTCGACGTGAGGAAAATCACCGGCATCGCGCTGAATTCACGGACTCGGCGAAGCAGTTCCATACCGTCCATGTGCGGCATTTTGATATCGAAGACGCCGAGATCGGGTTCTTTCTCGGCGAAGGCTTTCAGAGCCGCCGTCGGATCGGTGTAGACCCGAGTCACGAATCCTTCCGCCTGCAATGCTATGGAGACGGAGGTCAAAATGTTCCGGTCGTCGTCGACCAGCGCAATCTCGTGATTCATGCCGTGACTAGGGCCGTTCGTCCTTCATGGCGCTGGCTTAGCACCGTGCCGGGGTGACACAAGCAGGGGTTGAACCGCTTTGACGGCGCAACTTCTTCGGGGTTATAGGCGCTTTGCGCATACGTATGCGGCGGCAGGCCAACCCGCTCGCCGCCGCTTAATTTATTGAGAGAAGGGGATTTTACGTTGACCGACCGGGTCCCGCACTTCGGGCTGAACGACCAGGGCATTATGACGGGCGCTGAGCTCCACTGGAACCTCACCACCGCCCCCCTCGTCGAGCACGCGGTGCAGCGTTGCGAGGGCTTGCTGGCCAAGGATGGCCCGCTCGTCGTTCGTACGGGCAAGCACACCGGCCGCAGCGCGAATGACCGCTTCATTGTCCGCAACGGCACCAGCGAGAGCACCGTTTGGTGGGGCAAGACCAACAAGCCGATGGACCCGGAGGCGTTCGATCGCCTGTACGAGGACTTCATGATTGCGCTTGGCGACAAGGATAAGCTGTTCGTCGCCGACCTCTTGGGCGGTTCGCAGCCCGAGCACCGCGTCCGCGTTCGGGTCATCAATGAATTCGCGTGGCACAATCTCTTTATCCGGACCCTGCTGGTGCGCCCGGAAGCGGAAGAGCTGGCGGACTTCGTTCCCGAGTTCACGATGATCGACCTTCCGTCGTTCAAGGCGGACCCGGAACGTCATGGCTGCCGCAGCGAGACGGTGATTGCCGTGAACCTCGAGAGGAAGCTCGTTCTGATTGGCGGCACCGCCTACGCGGGCGAGATGAAGAAGTCCGTGTTCGGGCTGCTGAACTTTCTGCTTCCGGCGCAAGGCATTATGCCAATGCACTGCTCGGCCAACATTGGTGCGGCAGGCGACACGGCGGTCTTCTTCGGTCTGTCCGGTACGGGCAAGACGACTCTTTCGGCCGATCCGAACCGCACGCTCATCGGTGACGACGAGCACGGCTGGTCGGATACGGCTGTCTTCAACTTCGAAGGCGGGTGTTATGCCAAGATGATCCGTCTTTCGCCCGAGGCTGAGCCGGAGATCCACGCAACGACGAAACGCTTCGGAACGGTTCTCGAGAATGTGGTCATCGATCCGGAGACCCGCGAGCTCGATCTCGACAGCTCGGAATACGCCGAGAACAGCCGCGGCGCCTATCCAATTCACTACATCCCGAACTGCTCCGAGAAGAACATGGGGCCGGTTCCAAAGAACATTGTGATGCTGACCGCCGACGCGTTCGGCGTCCTGCCTCCGATCGCCAAGCTGACGCCGGATCAGGCAATGTATCATTTCCTGTCCGGGTACACCGCCAAGGTCGCCGGCACGGAAATCGGAGTTACCGAGCCGGAAGCGACCTTCTCGACCTGCTTCGGCGCTCCGTTCATGCCGCGCCACCCCTCGGTTTACGGCAACCTGCTCAAGAAGCGCATCGCCGAGGGCAGCGTCGACTGCTGGCTGGTCAACACCGGCTGGACCGGCGGCAAATATGGC
>DASSFK010000031.1:0-6034 GCA_035694565.1 Sphingomicrobium sp. | reverse complement strand
GGCGAGAATGACCAGTTCGGCCGCTCGGTCAGCTTCGGTGACCGGCGATGAATCCTGCTTGTGTTCGACCTCGTAGCCGCGTCGGACGACCTCGAGGATCGCCTCGCCGGCTTCGCGAGCGGCTACTGCAATGTCTTCGAGGAGCCGCGCGTACTCGCTGGTCATTTCAGGGCCGGCCATTCAATCCAACCGGCCGGCCTAGCGAGGCGCCATCCGGATTCCGCCGTCGAGGCGGATCGATTCCGCGTTGAGGTATGGCGTCTCGACGATGAACGCGGCGAGCTCGCCATATTCCTCGGCCTTGCCGAGGCGCTTCGGGAAGGGGACCTGGGCGCCGAGCGCCTCCTGCACATTCTCCGGCATCATCGCGACCATCGGCGTCTTGAAGACGCCCGGAAGAATGGTGTTCACTCGAATGCCGTCGTTCATGAGGTCGCGAGCGATCGGCAACGCCATGGCGAGAACGCCGCCCTTCGACGCCGAATAGGCCGCCTGGCCAATCTGGCCGTCTTCAGCGGCGACCGAGGCCGTATTGATGATGCAGCCGCGCTCACCGTCCTCCAGCGGGTCGAGACCGACCATACCGTGGGCCGAATGAGCGATGCAGCGGAACGACCCGATCAAATTGATCTGAATGGCCAGCTCGAACTGGATCATCGGATAGAATTTGGGCTCGCCGGTGGCCTTGTCCCTGCCGACCGTCTTGGCGGCATTGGCAACCCCGGCGCAGTTGACGAGCACGCGCTCCTGCCCGTGCGCCTCGCGCGCCTTGGCGAAGGCCGCTCCGACTTTCTCGTCGCTGGTCACGTCGACTTCGCAGAAGACGCCGCCGATCTCGGACGCGACCTTCTCGCCCTTCTCGATGTCGCGGTCGAAGATGGCCACCTTGGCGCCGCGCTTCGCGAGCTCGCGAGCGGTCGCCTCGCCGAGGCCCGATGCGCCGCCGGTCACGACCGCGGCAATGCCCTGGATTTTCATTTCGTCTCCTTGGGTTCGACATGAGCGAGGACCGCGCCCTCACTCACTTGCGCGCCAGTCTGCGCGCTCAATTCGGTGACCGTGCCGTCGAACGGCGCGATCAGTCCGTGCTCCATTTTCATGGCTTCCAGCGTGAGCAAACGTTGCCCCTTGGCAACAGTTTCCCCCTTTGAAACCTCCACCGCGACGACCTTACCCGGCATCGGTGCGGCAATCACGCCATTGTCGATGCCGTGGCCGCCGACGCTTCCGCGCGCCACGAGGTCAAACTCGTAGGCGTTGCCTTCGTAGAAGGCGACCACGCGTTCTTCGTCGCGGAAACCGGAGACGGCGGCGAACTCACCATCGTCGGGTGACACCGAACGAAAGCCTCCATGACGTCCCAGGGCGACGCGAGCGCGCTGCGGAGCGTTGAGGCGGAAGCCCGCAAGCCCGGCAAATGCATCGTCGCTATCATCCTGCGCCAGCGCCACGACGGCAGCTCCACGCCAGATTGGCTCGTCGGGCTCGGCATCCGGAATGAGTTGGTCGAGGTGCCGCTCGATGAAACCCGTGTCGATCTCGGCCGCACCGAATTCGGGCTGGAGAAGCGCATTGAACAAGAAGCCGGCATTGGTCCGGACCGGCCAGACTTCGACTTCGTCCAGAATGGCGGCGAGTTCGCTGATCGCTTCGTCGCGGTCGTCGCCGCGGGCGACAAGCTTG
This sequence comes from Sphingomicrobium sp., assembly GCA_035694565.1. Taxonomy (GTDB): domain Bacteria; phylum Pseudomonadota; class Alphaproteobacteria; order Sphingomonadales; family Sphingomonadaceae; genus Sphingomicrobium. Next base: position 4,351 of record DASSFK010000031.1, on the reverse strand, counting down.
GCGATCATCGGGTCATAGAAGGGCGAGATTGAATCACCCTCTTCGACGCCGGTCTCGATGCGGCCTTCCTCGCCGAGATCGAAATGGTCGAGCGGACCGACACTCGGCAGGAAGCCCTTCGCCGGATCCTCGGCGTAAAGCCGCGCTTCGATCGCCCAGCCGTTGATCGAGAGCTCGTGCTGGCTCTTCGGAAGCCGCTCACCCGACGCGACGCGGAGCTGCCATTCGACCAGGTCCTGCCCGGTGATCTCCTCGGTCACCGGATGCTCGACCTGGAGCCGCGTGTTCATTTCCATGAACCAGATGCGATCACCCTTCAGGCCCTTGCTCGCGTCGGCGATGAATTCGATCGTTCCCGCGCCTTCGTAATTCACCGCCTTGGCCGCGCGTACCGCCGCCGAGCAGACCGCCTCGCGCGTGGCCTCGTCCATGCCGGGCGCGGGCGCTTCCTCGATCACCTTTTGGTGGCGGCGCTGGAGCGAGCAGTCGCGCTCGAACAGGTGGACCACGTTCCCGTGGCGGTCGCCGAACACCTGCACTTCGATATGACGCGGCGAGAGGATGTATTTCTCGATCAGCACGCGGTCGTCGCCGAACGAGCTCGCTGCTTCGCGCTTGCAGCTTTCGAGCGCATCGCCGAACTGGGCGCCCTCGTCGACCCGGCGCATGCCCTTCCCGCCGCCGCCCGCGACCGCCTTGATGAGGACTGGGTAACCGATCGAGTCAGCCTCGGCCTTCAGTCGCTTCGGATCTTGCTCCTCACCGAGATAGCCGGGTGTCACCGGAACACCGGCGTCAGACATCAATTTTTTCGCCGCGTCCTTGAGGCCCATGGCGCGGATGCTGTCCGGCTTCGGCCCGACCCAGACCAGGCCCGCGTCGATCACCGCCTGAGCGAAGTCGGCATTCTCGGAAAGGAATCCATAGCCTGGATGGATCGCCTCCGCTCCGCTCGCCTTCGCCGCCTCGATTATCTTGTCGCCGACGAGGTAACTCTCGCGTGCCGGGCTCGGTCCGATGTGCACCGCCTCGTCGGCCATGCGCACGTGCAGCGACTTGGCGTCGGCATCCGAATAGACCGCGACCGTACGCACGCCGAGCCGTCGCGCGGTGCGAATGATTCGGCAGGCAATTTCGCCGCGATTGGCGATGAGCAGCGAGCCGATCATTCGGCGGCCACCCGCATCGGCTCTTCCGCCTCGAGCGGCTTCAACCCGAGCTTTGCGAACAGGGCCGCGTCGGCATTGTCGCCCGCGTTCGGAGTCGTCAGCAGCCGGTCGCCGGTGAAGATGCTGTTCGCTCCGGCGAGGAAACAGAGCGCCTGCGTCGACTCCGACATGCTCTCGCGGCCGGCCGAAAGGCGGACCATCGACCGCGGCATGGTGATTCGTGCAACCGCGACCGTTCGAACGAACTCGATATCGTCGATCGGCTTTTCGTCGCCCCACATGTCGCCGAGCACGGTGCCCCTCACCGGCACCAGCGCATTCACAGGCACGCTTTCCGGATGGCGCGGAAGAGTCGCAAGCGAGTGAATGAAGCCGACGCGGTCCTCGCGGGTCTCGCCCATGCCGACGATGCCGCCGCAGCAGACCGCCATCCCCGCCTTGCGCACTTCCTCCAGCGTATCGAGCCGCTCCTGGAATGTCCGGGTGGTGATGATGTCCCCGTAATGCTCGGGCGAGGTATCGATGTTGTGGTTGTAATAGTCGAGGCCAGCCTCCTTCAGCGCCCGCGCCTGATCTCCCGTCAGCATGCCGAGCGTCATGCAGGTTTCGAGACCCAAGGCTTTCACCTCGCTGACCATCCGACAGAGGGCCGGCATGTCGCGATCCTTCGGCTCACGCCAGGCAGCCCCCATGCAGAAGCGCTGCGACCCATGCGCCCTGGCCTTGCGTGCAGCGGCGATGACGGCGTCGGCGTCCATCAGCTTCTCCGCCTTGAGGCCAGTCTCGGCGTGCGCAGATTGCGAGCAATAGCCGCAATCCTCGGGGCAGCCGCCGGTCTTGATCGACAGCAATGTGCAAAGCTGCACTTCGCCCGCGGAGTGATGGTGCCGATGCGCATCAGCTGCCCGAAACACGAGTTCCGTGAAAGGAAGGTCGAAAAGTCCCGCAATCTCGGCGCGGGTCCAGTCGGTGCGGGTCATTGGGACGGACAATCCGTTGTTCGAGAAGAGAAGGTCAGGTTCATGATTTTCCAGGTGCCGTTCTCACGAACCAGGTCGAAATGGTCGAATCCGCAGTTGGTCGTCTTGCCGCCGACGCGAACAACGAACGGAGCCCATACCATCGCCACGTCGCCGTCGATCTCGATCGCCGGATCGCTGATCCGTTCCTGAAAGCCGGCGCCGGGTTGAAGCCGCTGGGCAAACTCGGTCCAGCTTTGCTGGCGAAGACCGTTGGAGTTGGCTCGAATCCCCGTCGCCGTGACCCGCCCCTCCGGATAGACGTTCCGAAGCAATGCCGCACCGTCACCGCCTTCGAAGGCGGCGAATGCGGCATTGATCGGTACTAGGACTGCCGTTGGGTCGCCATCGGGAGGCGGAAGCGCTTTCGCGGGCGGTAGACCCTGGGCTGCTGCGGCGGCGAAAATTGCAAGAAGCACGGACATTGACGGCATCACATCCGGAACACGCCGAACTGCGGACGATCCGGAATCGGCGCATTCAGGCATGCCGCGAACGCTAGCCCCAGCACGTCCCTCGTCTGCGCGGGGTCGATTATGCCGTCGTCCCACAGCCGCGACGTCGCGTGCCAGGGGTTGCCCTGCGCTTCGTAATCATCGCGGATCGGCTGCTTGAAGGCCTCGGCCTGCTTGGGCGTCCACTTGTCGGCGTCGCGGTGGACGGTCGCGAGCACGCTCGCCGCCTGCTCGCCGCCCATCACGCTGATACGGGAGTTGGGCCAGGTGAAGAGGAAGCGGGGCGAATAGGCGCGGCCGCTCATTCCATAATTGCCGGCGCCGAAGCTGCCGCCGATCAGCACGGTGATCTTGGGCACGCTCGCGGTGGCGACCGCGGTGACCAGCTTCGCGCCATGCTTGGCGATGCCCTCCGCCTCATATTTCCCGCCAACCATGAAGCCGCTGATGTTCTGCAGGAACAACAATGGCGTACGGCGCTGGCATGCGAGCTCGATGAAATGCGCGCCTTTCACGGCGCTTTCGCTGAACAGGATGCCGTTATTGGCGAGAATCGCGACCGGCATCCCCCAGATGTGCGCGAAACCGCACACCAGCGTCGAACCGTAAAGCGGCTTGAACTCGTGGAATTCGGAGCCGTCAACGATGCGCGCGATGATCTCGTGCACGTCATAGGGTGCGCGGACGTCCTCGGGGATGACGCCATACAGCTCTTCGGGGTCGAAAGCCGGCGGGCGCGGCTCGCGAAGCTCGATGCCGGCGCCCGCTTCCGGCTGCAGAGTCGAGACGATATCGCGGACGATGGTCAGCGCATGCTCGTCATTTTCGGCGAGATGATCGACCACGCCCGACTTGCGCGCATGGAGGTCGCCGCCGCCGAGGTCTTCGGCGCTGATCTCCTCGCCCGTCGCCGCCTTAACCAGAGGCGGTCCGCCGAGGAAGATCGTGCCCTGATTGCGGACAATGACGCTCTCGTCGCTCATCGCGGGCACGTAGGCGCCGCCGGCGGTGCAGCTGCCCATGACGCACGCGACCTGGGCGATGCCCTTTGAGCTCATCTGCGCCTGGTTGAAGAAGATGCGGCCGAAATGGTCGCGGTCGGGGAAGACCTCGGCCTGGTGCGGCAGGTTCGCGCCGCCGCTGTCGACGAGGTAGACGCACGGCAGCCGGTTCTCGAGCGCGATTTCCTGCGCTCGGAGGTGCTTCTTCACAGTCAGCGGATAATAGGTCCCGCCTTTCACCGTCGCGTCGTTGCAGACGATCATCACCTGCCGCCCGGACACCCGGCCGATGCCGGCGATCATGCCCGCGCCGGGCACCTCGTGATCGTAGACGTCGAAGGCTGCGAGTTGGCCGATCTCGAGAAACGGTGAGCCCGGATCGAGCAGCCGCTCGACTCGATCGCGCGGGAGCAACTTGCCGCGCTCGACATGCCGCTGGCGGTGCTTTTCCGGTCCGCCCCGAGCGGCCTCGGCGACGTCCGCGCGCAACTTATCGACCAGCGCCCGGTTATGTTCACGACGCGCACGGAAATCGTCGCTGTCCGGGCTGATGCTCGTCTGAAGCCTTGGTGCGCTCATGCCCTGTGTAGGTCCGTTGGTCGAAAAATCCCTGCGCCCGCCTAGCTGCTGCGGCAGCGGTTGGCAAAACCCCACGAAAGGCCTGGAATGAACCGTTCAAAGTTGCTTCTCGTCGCGTCTGCTTTCGC
>DASSFK010000030.1:0-4666 GCA_035694565.1 Sphingomicrobium sp. | reverse complement strand
GAGGTCGCCTCGGCGGTCAGAGTGAAGCGCCAGGAGAATGTCCCAGCCGGTCTCCTCCACCATGGCCGGCGGCAGGGAAACTGCCGCGGTCAGGCTTTGGACTTGAATATCCTTTTGCCATTCGCGGTTCATTGCAGGACTCCATTTCTTGACGCGATACCGTTCAGGGGGGATCGCGCTTTGGAAATGACATCTGGGAGCAGTCGCCGGTAGGCGGAGAATTCGCGAAGCTACCTTCGCGAATTTGGAAGGCAGCAATGGGGATAAAGCGAATGCGGTAACGCCGCGAAGGTCCGCGGCGCGCCGGTCATTTTCGACTTTCTGAAGGTTAGCCGCAGCGGCACTTCTTTTGCTGGCTTCGCGACGCATTGGGCGTCGGATCGTTCTCGATCGTGGGCGTGAATCCGCGTGCCATGCTGACGCGTGAAATGATTTCGAGTGCGTGGCGCCTCGCAAAGCCGGCCTCGAAGAAAGCTTGCATGTCGCCGGAACGGATCAGGTCCCAGAACCAGGCGCGAACGCTGAAGCGGCGGAGCGCCTCAAGCCTCTCGTTGGCGAGGCCATTTGGAACCTTGATCCCAATCACCCGGATGACCCGCGCGACAAGTCCGTCCGGATTGAAGCTGCGCGGGCCATCCTCGCGAGCCATCTCTACAATCTTCCATTCAAGGTAGCTCAGGGCGCCTTTGTCGACGGGAGTGAAAGCGTTCATTTCGAATGACCTTCAGAACGGCTGTCCGTCCGTGTCGCAGGCCTCGTCCATCCCGGCGGCGTGCAAGCCATTGGCGACGGCTGCAGGCAGCGGCGCTCCAGCGACCGAGACCAAAACGTCTGCGCCGCGATCGAGCAGGAGATGCACCGGGCAGCGCTCGGCGATCTTGAGCAATGCGTCGCGCTGCTCGTCGGTCACGTCGCCGAGCACGAGCTCTCGTTCGAACCGGTCGCGACCGTCGGCTTCGCCCCCGCGATGCAGCACATGCACGCGAAGGCCTTCGAGCGACCATCCCTTGCGCGCGGCATACAGACGCAGCGTCATCAGCGTGCATCCCGCAAGCGCGGCTTCGAGCAGATCGAACGGGTTCGGTCCTGTGGCCTGCCCGCCATATTCGACCGGCTCGTCCAAGATGAATTCGTGGTCGCCACTGTTGATGCGCACCTGGAATTTCCCGGTGCCCGTCGCCTCGGCAATTACGGATTCTTCGCTTACCATGGCAGCCTTGCCTCCTTCAGCGCCTCGACATTGGCGCGCAACCGCAGGAGCTCGTTCTCGATCGGCTCGAGGTGGCGAGCGATGATCCAATCGATTCCGTCTTCAAGATCGCGGCCGACCGGAGCTGGTTTCTTTGAGATCTGCTTTCTCATCTTGGGTCTCCATGACGAGCGACTCTCGTCACATTCACTGGCTGAGCCTTAGGCTTTGGCGGTACGATCCGGCAGCCATTGAAACCGGAAACGAGCCTCTCAAAATTTGTCGGGCCCCCTCGTCTAGGCGGCTAGCCAATAACCGTAGCGCGACGCCGGAATGCTCCGTGACAGCTTGCCGAACATGGCCCGGCGGGCAGTCTCGTAATTGTTCCAGAGCTTTGCATCCTGGAGCGCTGGGATGGTCACGAACTCACCTTGCTCGAGGCCAGCGATAGAGGCGTCGACCATGTCCTCGCTACTCATCACGATTTCGCTCGGAAGCAGTTCGATCGGCTTGCCCGACACGGCCCAGAAGTCCGTCGCGGTCGCACCGGGCAGCACAACCTGCACCTGGATGTCCGTGTCCTCCAGCTCCTTCCGGAGGCCCTGGCTGAAGGCGAGTACGAAGGCCTTCGTGCCGCCGTAGACACCGTTGAGCTGCTCGGGATTGATCGCGACGATCGACCCGATGTTAATGATCGTTCCGGTTCCGCGAGCAACGAACTGCGGCACGACCGCGTAGGTGAGGCGCATCAGCGCATCGATGTTCAACGCAATCATCCGGCTCATCGCATCGACGTCCGATTCGATCAGCGTTCCAGTGCCACCCAGGCCAGCATTGTTGATCAGCATCGTGATGCCCGGAGTTTCCCGCAGGTAACGTTCGACGCGGGCCACATCCGATTTGTTGGTGAGATCGGCGAGAAGGATTTCCGATTGCCGACCGTGCTTCGAGCGGATTTGATCCGCGACGTCGTTCAACTTTTCGGTGCTTCGAGCAACCAGGACGAGATCGTATCCCTGCGCGGCAAGTCGGTCCGCATAGACCGCGCCGATGCCGCTCGATGCGCCGGTTACGACGGCAATTCCCTTGGTAGTCATCTTTTGGCTCCGTGTTCCCTGTGCCAGCCGTTGCAAAGGCGGCGATTGGGGACAGATTTAATCGGGGTGGCAGTCGCCGGGCAGTCGTTCGAACCGAGAGCTAGCCTCTCGGAGTTCGGAAACTGCATTCCCGAGCTTTGTGTCGAGAGCCGTCGGGGTCTATTGTCGAGGGAGCCGAACCGATGGGACTTCGATGGATCGCCTCGATGCAATGAAGGTGCTGCTGGCCGTCGTCGACGAGGGAAGCCTCTCGGCCGGAAGCCGCAAGCTGAATGCGCCTCTTCCAAGTGTCAGTCGCAAGGTTGCCGAGCTCGAGCGGCACCTCGGCACCAGGCTCCTCATCCGCACGAGCCGCAATATCCAGCTGACCGATGCCGGCCGCGACTATGTCGACGCTGCACGGGCGATCGTTGCGCAGATATTGGAAGCCGAGCAGAGGGCGTCGGGCGAATATGAGGTTCCCCGCGGGGAGCTTACCGTCACTGCGTTGATCGGGTTCAGCAGGATCATCGCCATCCCGCTCGCCGCCGAATTCCTAAGGCAACATCCCGAGATCACCTTGAACTTCCTGGCTCTGGACCGGCCCGTGAATCTTGTCGACGAGCATGTCGATGTAGCCATTCGCGCCGGCAACCTCACCGATAACTCGCTCTACGCGGTCAAGGTCGGCGAGATCGACATGGTGACCGCGGCAAGTCCCGAATATCTCGAGCGCAAAGGGCGGCCGAAACGACCTGAAGACCTCGCTGACCACGACGGTGTTTCCTATGAGGTCGTGAGGTCGCAATGGATCTTCTCGGGTAGCGACGAGAACGTCGAGGCGCGGCCAAACATCCGGGTCCGGGCGAACACGGCGTCGGGCGCCGTCGCGGCCGCGGTCGAGGGGCTCGGGATCACCCGATTGCCGACATATCAAATGGCCGGTCAGCTTCAATCGGGAGAGCTGGTTCCGATCCTCTGCCAGTGGGACCGCAGGAAAATCCCGGTCCACCTCGTTTATGCACGCCAGGGTCTGTTGCCACTGAAGGTCCGCGCATTTCTCGACTGGATGACGCCCCGCTTGCGGCAAAGGCTCAAGGAGTTGGAAGCGCTGTCGAGACAGCCGCCGATGCTTTCCGAAGAATGCGCTGGTACGCGAGAGGCAGTCTCTCAAAATCCGTAAATTCTCGTCGCGTTCCCAAGAGCATACATGGCCTCCCTCGAAAGGGGATGGTCATGATCGCGTGGCAAAGCGCTACTGAGGCTGCTAAGTCTTCCGAGCCTAACGGCCTGTCCACGCGTAAGTCCTTGCAAGCGGGACAGTGCGTATGACACTTGCTTATCAGTTCAAGCCTCACGAGCGCCCGGCGATTCCGGGCTCGCCGTACAATCCGGAACACCCGACCGCGCGGATGTGGGCCTATGGCGCCATTGGCGTCCTCGCCGGCCTCACGGGCGGACTTGGCAATGCGCTCGTCAGCGCAAACATCTCCTATTTCCAGGGCACGCTGGGCCTGACCGCCGAGGAGGCGGCGTGGATCCCCGCCGCTTATGCCACGACCTATATTTGCGCGAACCTGATCCTCGTGAAGTTCCGCCAGCATTTCGGGCTTCAGCTTTTCCTGAAGCTCGTCCTGGTTGGCTACATCATCGCGACGCTGATGCATCTGTTTGCGCACGGCTTCTGGTCCGCGGTGATGGTGCGCGCCGTCAGTGGACTGGCGGCGGCAGGCCTTTCGACCCTGGGCGTGCTGACCTGGTTTCAGGCATTGCCTGCACCAAAGCGCATCCACGGCATCATGATCGGCGTCAGCATTCCTCAGCTCGCGACGCCGCTCGCCCGCGTCATCGCGCCTTCGCTTCTCGAGTGGGGCGACTGGCGGATGGCCTACATGTTCGAGCTCGGGCTGGCCCTGCTCACGCTGGCCGCAGTTCTCTGGCTTCCCTTGCCGCCGAGCGAGCGCGACAAGGTCTTCGAGCGGACCGATTTCGTGACCATTGCTCTGATGGTCCCCGGCGTAGGGCTGCTGTGTTCCTTCCTTTCGCTCGGTCGGACGGACTGGTGGCTCGAGGCGCCTTGGCTCGGCTGGGCGCTTGCCGGTTCAATTGCCCTGATCGCGGCAGCCATTCTGATCGAGCATCGCCGCCCGCGACCGCTATTGATGACGCGCTTCATCGGTCAAAAGGCGATCCTGCGCATCGCGGTCGTCGCTTTCTGCATGCGGGTCATCCTGTCCGAGCAGACCTATGCCTCGGTCGGCCTTCTGTCCTCGCTCGGCTACGGAACGGAGCAGTTCCGCACCCTCTACGTCATCGTCACGCTCGCTTCGCTGGCGGGACTTCTGGTAGCCATCTTCGCGACCCGCTTCGAAAGCCCGGCGCGGCCCCTTCAGGTGGCCGC
>DASSFK010000029.1:0-8825 GCA_035694565.1 Sphingomicrobium sp. | reverse complement strand
CAGCTTGCGGTCCTCGACCTCGCGAAGGCCGCGGACCTGCTCGACGATCGCCAGCAATCGGCGGCGGAGCGACACTCGGTCGTTGCCCAGCCGGGTCATCTCGGCGAACATCACGTCGCGCGCGGCGCCCCGGAATTTCTTGCCGAAAAGGTCGGCGACGAAGGCATTGTAGCCAAGCTCGACCAGCTGCCTGGCGAAGCCCAGCTCGAGGTCGGATACGCCCATCACCGTCGGGATCAGCATGACCGTCGGGCGAGCCTGACCATCGCGGCGGCCAACGAATACGCCTTCCAGCCCTTCGCCTTCGAACTCCAGCGGAACCGGTGTCTGCTTGCTCATTCGACCTCCTTTGCCAGCTCGGCGAGCTTGGCGACGGTGTTCATGTTGCGCGCCGTTCCGACGAGCCGGGCAGGCAAGCGCAGCTTCGATCTGCCCATGCCGCTCGGGTAGTGCACATAAATCTCGCGGCGGCCGAGCGCCAAGCGCTCATCAGCGATCCCGCCGGTTTCCTCGACGACATGCCTGGGAGGCGCGGATTCCAGGAAAATCGCGGCAACCTTCGCGCCGGGCTCGCCTGAAAAAGGATTGCTCCGGGCAATCTGCGCCATCTCGCGGGCGGTCCGAACGAACACTGGCACATTGGCCGACATATGCTTTTCCAGCCGCTCTTCCAGGAGCCGCGCGACCGTCGCCTCGGCCTCGTCGCTGGCGAAGAGCAGATTGCCGCTGGCGATGAAAGTGCTTGGATGCCTGAAGCCGAGCTCGTGGCCGATCCCCCTCAAGTCCGCCATCGCCAGCTTCCGGCGGCCGACGTTCACAGCCCTGAGCAGCGCGACAAAAGCGGTCATGCCGCTTCGAGGAGCCTTGCTGCCTGGGCACGGGCCTCGTCGGTGACCGCCGCACCGGACAGCATCCGCGCAATCTCCTCCCTGCGCTCGGCATTGTCGAGGCGGCGCACCGTCGTTCGGGTCCCGTCGGCCCCGTGGCTCTTCTCGATCCTGAAATGATGCGTGGCCCGAGCCGCGACCTGCGGAGAATGGGTGACGACCAGCACTTGCGACTGCTTGGCCAGGCGCGCCAGCCGTTCGCCGATGGCGCTGGCCACGGCGCCGCCGACTCCTCGGTCGATTTCGTCGAAGATCATCGTCCCGGCGCTTCCTGCCTCCGCCAGCGCGACCTTCAGGGCGAGGACGAAGCGGGAGAGCTCGCCGCCGCTGGCGATCTTCGTGAGCGGACCGAACGGCGATCCGGGATTGGTCGAAATCTCGAACTCGACCCGGTCGGTACCGGCTGGCCCCGGTTCGGTCTGCGTGAACGCGGTCTGGAAACGCGCGGCGTCGAGCTTCAGCGGCTGAAGCTCCGCCGCAACCGCGGCATCGAGCCTCATCGCGGCTTCCTGCCTTTGCCTGCTCAGATCCGCTGCCAGGTCCGAATATAGGAGCCGAGCCTGCGCCAGTTCCCAATCGAGCCGGGCAATGCGCTCACCCCCCGCTTCGATTTGCGACAGTTGCGCACGCATCTCGTCGGCGAGCTCGGCGAGCCCATCCGGCTCGACACGATGCTTTCGGGCAAGGCCGCGGATATCGAACAGCCGGGCTTCGGCAGCCTCCAGCCGGGCCGGATCGAAGACCAGCGCGTCGGCGGCACGCGAAATCCTGTCCTCGGCCTCGCTCGCCTCGATCAATGCGCGATCGAGAGACTCCAGCGCCTCGCCGAGCAGAGGATGATCCGCGGCTCCGCGCTCGATCCTCCGGGCCGCGAGCCGAAGTTTTGCGAGGGCGCCGTCCGAGCCGCCCAGCAGGTCGTCGAGCCCGGTCAGGCTCTCTCCTGCCTTGAGGCCGGCCTGCATGGCCGCGCGTTCCTCGGCGAGCCGGGTCTCTTCGCCCGCTTCGGGCGCAAGCGCGTCGATTTCCGAAAGCGAATGCGCGAGATAGTCGCGGTCACGCTCCGCGGCCGCGAGCTCGGCACGAGCCTGGCCCAGTTCCGCTTCGACGCGCGTCACCTCGGCCCAGGCCCTCGCGATGGGAGCGACGTCCAGTGCTCCGAACGAGTCCAGAAGGGCGCGGTGACCGCGGGGGTTCAAGAGGCCTCGCTCGTCATTCTGGCCATGGACCTCGACCGCCAGGGAACCGATTTCGCGAAGAACCCCCGCGGGAACGCTTGAAGCACCGACGAACGCGCGGCTCCCGCCATCGGCCTTCAGCGAACGCCTGAGGATCAGGGGCTCGCCTAAATCCACTTCGATCCCCTGCTCAAACAGAAGCGAATGGGCCGGATGCTGGGAAGGAAGCTCGATTTCCGCCGATACCGACGCGGCATCCTCGCCGCTTCGAACCAGCCCCGCGTCGGATCGCGCTCCGAGTGCCAGCCCCAGGGCATCGAGCAGAATGGATTTGCCGGCACCCGTCTCGCCCGTGAGCACGCCTAGCCCGGCGTCGAATTCGAGCTCGAGCTCTTCGACGAGCACGACATTTCGAATTGCGAGCTGCCTCAACATGGCGCGCCCGCCGTTGAGGGCATCAGCTTTGGGGAGCGGTCTGCGGCACGTGCCGCGCTACGAGCTTGTAGGCCCGCTGGTACCACTCGGTGCCCGGGTAGTTCCGGCCGAGAACCGCCGCCGATTTCTGTGCTTCCTGCGGGATTCCGAGGGCGAGATAGCATTCGACCAGTCGCTCCAGCGCTTCCGGAGTGTGTGCCGTCGTCTGGTACTGCTCGACAACCTTCCGGAACCGGAGCGTGGCCGCGAGCCACTTGCCCGACCGCTGGTAGAAACGGCCGATCTCCATCTCCTTGCCGGCAAGGTGATCGTTGATGAGGTCGAGCTTCAGCCGCGCGTCGGACGCATAGCGGCTGTCGGGATAGCGCCGGATGAGCTCGCCGAAGGCGTTCGAGGCATTCTGGGTGCTCGCCTGGTCGCGAGTCACGTCGGAGATCTGCTGATAATGGCTCATCGCGATCAGATAGTGCGCGTAGGCCGCATCCTTGTTGCCCGGATGGATTGTCAGGAACCGCTGGGCGGAGCTGACCGCCTCGGGATACTTTTGCGCCATGTAGTAGCTGAAGGCGCTCATCAGCTGCGCACGTCGGGCCCAGACCGAATAGGGGTGCTGGCGCTCGACCTCGTCGAACAGCTTGGCCGCGTCTTCGTAATAGCCCTTGTCGAGGCGCTCCTTGGCGAGCGCGTACAGGCTGTTCACGTCTCGGGCGATGTAGGCGGTGTCCGTCTTGGCCTTGTTGCGAGCGCAACCTGCGGGGATCAAGGCCGCACAGGCAAGCAACAGGAGGGCGGATCGGGTCAGCTTCGACGGCATGAAGACCTCATTAGCGTGGGGCCTCGGACAGGCCAAGCGGGACATGGACGCACTTTGCTTGGCGTCCGATGAATGGTTTCAGACCGCGGCCGGCCCGGGCGACTTCTCCTCGTCCCGGACGAAGCTGTCGGGCTTCACCCCAAGCCAGACGAGCACCGGCGAGGAGATGTAGATCGAGGAATAGGTGCCGACGAAGATGCCGATGAAGATCGCGATCGTCAGCCCGAAGATCACCTCCGGCCCGAGCAGGAGGAGCATTCCAAGAGCGAGCAGGATCGACAAGGACGTCACCATCGTTCGCGACAGAGTCTCGTTGAGCGAGAGGTTCAGCAGCGGGACGATCTGCATCTTTCGGAATTTCCGCAGATTCTCGCGGATCCGGTCGTAGATCACGACCGTATCGTTGAGCGAATAGCCGACGATGGTCAGGATCGCCGCGACGACGTTGAGGTCGACCTGGAGCTGAGTCAGGGAGAAGAAGCCCAGGGTCATCGAGACGTCGTGGAACAGGGTGACGAGCGCCCCGACCCCGAACTGCCATTCGAACCGGAACCAGATGTAGATTGCGATTCCGAGCATCGCGAGGGCGATGGCGAGGCTGCCGTCCCAGGCGAGCTCTTCGCTGACCTTGCCCGACACCGTCTCGACTGAGTCGACGCGGGCGCCAGGATAGCGCTGCTCGAGCATGGCGCGGACTTGAGACGCCGCGCGGTTCGCGGCCGCTTCGCCGCCCTCGGGCTTGGGAAGGCGGATCTGGTAGCTTCGGGGCCCGCCGGTTTCCTGGATGCTCCCTTCGCCGAGGTTGAGCGATCCGACGTTGTTGCGGAGCTCCTCGACATTGACCTTCTGCGAGAAGGTGACCCGGATCATCTGGCCGCCGAGGAAGTCGACCCCGAGGTTGAGGCCCTTGACCCCGACGAGCGCGAGGCTGGCCGCAGTGACGATGATCGACAGCACGAGCGCGACGTTGCGCCAGCGCATGAAGTCGATGTTGGTGTTGTCGGGTACGAGCTTGAGGAGCTTCATCTAAAGCCTCAGATATAAAGGACGCGAGGCCGCTTCCGCCGCACCCAAAGCGCGACGAGCATCCGCGTGAAGTTCACGGCCGTGAAGACCGAAGTGACGATGCCGATCATCAGGACGACTGCGAAGCCGCGGATCGGGCCGGAACCGAAATACCACATCAGCACCGCGGCGATGACGTTGGTGATGTTGGCGTCGAAGATGGCGGTCGAGGCTTCCTTGTAGCCGGTCTCGATCGCGTCGAGGGTCTTGCGCCCCCGCCTTTGCTCTTCGCGGATCCGCTCGTTGATCAGCACGTTCGCGTCGACGGCGGCGCCGATGGTCAGAACGAAGCCGGCGATGCCCGGTAGCGTCAGCGAGGCGTTGAACACCGCCATGATGCCAAGGATCAAAAGCGCGTTCACGATGAGGCCGTAGGTCGTGTAGATCCCGAACCGGCCATAAGTGATCAGCATGAAGAGGATCACCGCCAGCGTCGCGACGATCGATGCGATGATGCCCTTCTGGATCGAGTCCTTGCCGAGCTCCGGACCAATCGTCCGTTCCTCGATGACGTTCAGCTTGACCGGCAGCTTGCCCGAAGCAAGCGACACCGCCAGCTCGTTGGCGGTCTCGACGGTGAAGTTGCCGCTGATCTGCGCCTGGCCGCCGAGGATCGGCTCGTTGATGTTCGGAGCCGACAGCACCTTGTCGTCGAGGATGATCGCGAAGGGCTTGTTGACATTCTCCTGAGTGACCCGCCCGAAGCGCCGGGATCCCGCCGTATTGAAGCGGATCGAGACCACCGCGCGGCCATCCTGGTCGAAGCTCTGCTTGGCATCGACCAGCTGGTCGCCCGAGACCATCACCCGCCTTTTGACGGCGATGAACCCGCCGCCCTCGGCCATCGGAAGCACCTGGCTTCCGGCCGGAGCGTGGCCCTGCTGGACCTGGTTCTGATCGGCGGTCAAATCGACCAGCTTGAACTCGAGGCGGGCGGTCTGTCCGATGAGATGCTTGAGGGCCTCGGGGTCCTCGACGCCCGGCACCTCGACCAGGATCCGGTCGGTGCCCTGGTTGATGACGGTGATTTCCTTGGTCCCCTGAGGGTCGATTCGCCGGCGGACGACATCGCGGGCGACGGTCATCGCGTCGCGCATGGCACGCTGCGATCCGCCCTGCGTCGGAGTCATCACGATGCGAGTCGAATCCATGACCTGGACGTCCCAGTCGCGGCCGCCGGTCAGCGCCACGGGCTGGGTGATTGCCCGGAGGCGCTCGACCGCCGTGTCGACCTGGGTCGGGTCGCGGACGAGGAAAGAGAGCCGGCCTCCGGCCGTCGAAATGTCGCCGATCTCCACGCGCGGATCGCGGCGAAGCTCCGTCGTGACCTGGTCTTCCATTGCCTGGAGGCGCTGCTTCGCGGCGTCCACCTGGTCGGCTTCGAGCAGAAGTTGGCTGCCGCCCGCGAGGTCGAGCCCGAGATTGATCGTCGCGCTGGGAAGCCACGTCGGATAGCGGGCCTTGAGGTCCGGCGGCAGCATGCTCGGAATCGCGAAAATGATTCCGAGCAGGATGACCAGCGAGATCGACCAGACCTTCCAGCGAGGGAAATCGAGCATCAGTCGTTCGCTGGCTTCGATTTGAGCACCTGGCTCAGAGTGGACTTGATCACCCGGATGCGCACGCCCTGCGAAATCTCGACTTCGGCCTCGTCGTCGCTGACCTTCGTCACCCGGCCGCGAATTCCGCCGCCGGTGACCACTTCGTCACCCTTCTTGACGGCCGCGATCGCCGCCTGATGTTCCTTCACCCGCAGCTGCTGGGGCCGGAGCATCAGGATGTAGAAGATCACGAAGACGATCAGCCACGGCGCGAGATTGATCAGGAGCGCTACTGCGCCGTTCGGGCTCGCGCCCGCGGCGGCGAGGGTCTGCAGGAGGATCTGGTTCATGGGTTGAGGGACAGGTTCCTAAGCGGAAGTCGCGGGCGACTATCACGGCGGTTGCCGGGGCTGCAAGGACAGCCCCTTGAGTTCGATGGTCGGGGCGACTGGATTCGAACCAGCGACCCCCACACCCCCAGTGTGATGCGCTACCAGGCTGCGCTACGCCCCGACCGAGGGCTGGCATCTAGGCACCGTCCGCCGATAACACAAGCGGATGGCAGACCGTCGTCGCAGAAGAAAAAACGCGTTGCTCAAGCGGGTTGCGCTCGTGCTTGTCGCAGTTCCGCTGGCGTATCTTGTGGCCGCCTTGATCGGCTCGCTGGTGCCGGTGAATCGCGACTGGACGGAGCCCGAAGAGGGCGTGACAATCTATATCGCGAACAACGGGTTCCACTCGGACATCGTGATGCCGGCCAGGGTACAGGGGCTCGACTGGACGGCGTTCGTTCCGAAGAGCGACGCCGCCGCCGCCGATCCGGACGCCAAATGGGTGGCGTTCGGCTCCGGCGAGGAGCGCGTCTATCTCGAGACCCCGCAGTGGCGCGACATCAGGCCAGGGACCGTCTGGTCAGCGATCGCCGGCGGCAAGCGCGTGATGCACGTCGAGTGGGTCTCGAACCTAGACACCATGGACCGGGCGATCCGGCTTCGGCCGGAAGAATATCGCCGGCTCTGGGCCGCGGTTCGATCGGACTTCGAACGCAATTCGGAAGATCGGCCGGAGCGCATCGACCATCCCGGCTACGGGCGCTCCGACACCTTCTACTGGGCGACCGGCAAATTCCATGCGCTGAGGACCTGCAACAGCTGGGCGGCCAGTCGCCTGCGCCTTGCCGGCGTGAGGACGAGTCTCTGGCCGCCCTTCTCCAAGGGCCTGACCTGGCGCTATCGCAAGGCCGGCGAGAATTAACTCTTCGGCTTCTTGGCCGGCTTCGCCTGCGTATCGATATCAGCCTTGGTCGTGGCGACCACCAGGCCCTGGTCGTTCTTGCCGAAGCTTGCGAGCGGGATCTCGGCGCGGGCCTTGCCGGTATTCACAATGGCGCCGTCACCCTTCACGGAGTCGATCTTGCCGACCAGCGCGCCCGACTGGTCGAATACTGAAACGCCCTTCTTGAAGTCATCCGCCGTTGCGGCAGCCACCTGAGTTTCGGTCGTTGTGGTCTGGGTGGTCGTAGCGGCGGGCTGGCCCTCTGGCGTCACCGTCGGCGACGTCTCGGTGGTCGTCGTCTGGGTCGTTGTCGCAGGCTGACCCTCAGGCGTGGTCGTCGGCTGCGTTGTCGTGGTCTGAGTCGTGGTCGGCGGCGTTGGCGTAGCCGTCGGCTGGGTCTGGGTCGTCGTGGTCTGAGTGGTCGTTGGCGGCTGGGTGTCTTGGGCCCCTGCCGCGGTCGACAGAGCGAACAGCGCGGTTGCGGCTAGAAAATTGAACTTCAAAGACATTTTCTGTCTCCCCAGGTTGAACGGGAAGACAACGAGAATCCTCGTTTCCGGGTGCATGCCTATCGGCAAACCGTTCCCGGTTCCCGACGGGCGGCTCGATTTCCCGCGATTAGAGCACGTAACGGCTGAGGTCGGCGTTCTTCGCGATGCTGGCGAGCTGCTGTTCGACGAAGGCGGCATCGACGACGAGGGTCTCGCCGTTGCGATCCTCCGCTTCGAAGCTGACGTCCTCGAGCAGCTTCTCCATCACCGTCTGAAGGCGGCGAGCACCGATGTTCTCGACCGCCTCGTTCACCTCGGCGGCGATCCGGGCCAAAGCCTCGATGCCGTCGTCGGCGAATGTGACGGTCACGCCCTCGGTTCCGAGCAGGGCCTGGTATTGCTGGGTCAGGCTTGCCCGGGTCTGGGACAGAATGCGGACGAAGTCCTCCTGCGTCAGCGCGCTCAACTCGACGCGGATGGGCAAGCGGCCCTGGAGCTCCGGAAGCAGGTCGGCCGGCTTGGCGAGGTGGAATGCGCCCGAGGCGATGAAGAGGATGTGGTCGGTCTTCAGCGGCCCGTACTTGGTGGCGACCGTCGTCCCTTCGATGAGTGGAAGCAGGTCGCGCTGGACGCCCTCGCGGCTGACCGATCCGCCGCGGACGTCGCTGACCGCGATCTTGTCGATCTCGTCGAGGAAGACGATGCCGTTGGCCTCGGCGTCCGCCAAGGCGACGCGATTGATGTCGTCGGGGTCGACGCGCTTGTCGGCTTCTTCGTCCGTCAGGCGCTGAAAGGCGTCGGGCACCTTGAGCTTGCGGCGCTTGCCCGGCTGATTGCCGAACGCCTTCCCCATCATCTCGCTCAAATTGATCATCCCGACCTGGCCGCCCATTCCGGGAATCTCGAACGGAGTCGAGGGCGCTTCGTGCACCTCGATTTCGACTTCGGCGGCGTTGAGGCTGCCGTCCCGGTAGCGCTGACGAAAGCTCTCGCGGGTCGCAGCGCTGGAGCCCTTGCCGGTCAGCGCGTCGAGAAGCCGCTCCATCGCCGCTTCCTCGGCGCCGGTTCGGACGGCCTCGCGTCGGCGTTCCCGCTCCAGCCGCACCGCCTCCTCGACGAGGTCGCGGGCGATCTGCTCGACG
>DASSFK010000028.1:0-7553 GCA_035694565.1 Sphingomicrobium sp. | reverse complement strand
CTCGGTGCGCGACCAGATCGCATAGTCGAACACCATTCGGGCGAGCACCGAAACCACGACCGAGGTGATTTCAGACGGAACGCCCGACACGTCGACGATCGAGATTGGACGGCCGTGGCTCGGCAGTCGGAACAGCTTCGCAAGGAAGCCGCCCATCGTGTCTGAAACCAGCATGCCCGAGAACATGAAGGTGTAGCGCGGGTCGGCCCGGAGCTCTTCGAGCTTCGTCTTCAGGCGCTGATAGGGAAGCGTGTCGCCGGCCCGATCGAGCTTGCCCATTTCGTTGACGATGATGCCGTTCAAGTCGGCGAGCAGGTACGGGATCGGTGAATCCACCGTGACCTTGCCGAACTGCTCCATGTTCTTGCCCTTGGTGCGGGCCGCGAGAAGGCACTTGGCCAAGATGTCGGCATCGCGCTGACGCTCGGCGCCGTGGGTCGTCAAAATGACTTCGCAATGCTCTTCGAAGTTCATCAGCCAATAGGGAAGCTGGAGGTTGTCGACGTTGAACAGCTCGCCGCAATCCTTGAACGCCGCCGAATATTCGCCGTGGGGATCGATCATAACGATATGACCCTCGGGGCTTAGCTCCGAGATCCGGTGAAGGATGAGCGAAACCGAGGTCGACTTACCTGTACCGGTCGATCCCAGCACGGCGAAGTGCTTTGACAGCATCGGGTCAACGTAAAGCGCGCCGCGAATCTCGTCCGTCGGGTAGACCGTGCCGATCTCGATATGCGGGCTGTCGTCGGCCGCAAACACCGAACGAAGGTCCTGCGTCGTGACCGGAAGAACCTTGTCGCCGGGGATCGGATAGCGCGTCACACCGCGGCGGAAATTGCTCATTCCGCCTCGGGAATCGCGCACGCCTTCGCCGAGGAAGTCGATGGCAGCGGTGATTTCGTTGTTCTCGCTCTTCATCGTGCGGACGTTGGCAATGAGCCAGCTGTTGCCGACCGCCATCTTCACCTGGCTGCCGACCTGGCCGGACATGCCGACGGATGGGTCGGAGTGGTTGAAGTTCGAGGCAAGCACCGCATTATCCATGCGGATTCGCGAGCCGGAGCCCGCGATTTCGAGCACTTCGCCAATGGGCTGAAGGCTCACCGCAGCGGGTGAAGTCGCCTTAGGCGCGCTTCCATCGTCACTGAAGCTGCTGATTTCATTGACGAAATTCTGCAGGTTCGGTTGTTCGTCCATTTTATGCCGCCCCAACTCGCATTAACCAGATCTGGAGCAAGTCTAGTAAGCGCGAGCGGTTAAGATTTGCCTTAGGCTAGAAGCGGCGGCGGAAGACCACGGCTGCTGCCCAGCCGAGACCCAGCGACATGATCACCGCCGCGAGACCGTAAAGTCCCTCATGTCGGCGGGCGACGAGCGAAACCCAGCGCTCGAATCCGGTCTTTCCGATGTAAATGTCGCGAGTGGCGACGGCGAGGACGCGCCCGTCCTGGATCAGGAAGGTCTCGGCCGAATAGGTGCCGACCGGAACCTGGCTCGGGATGGTGATGCGCGCGCGGTAAAGCACGCCCTCCGTGATTTCCACGCCGCGCGGGTCTTCGTAATAGACTCCGCGCTTCTTTCGAAGATCGATCAGCCCCGCTTCGAAATGGCGCGCACGCTCCGGAACGGCGCCCGAGCCCGGAGACAGTTGGAGGTTCTGAAGGCCCACTTCGTAGATTGCGGCCGTCCGCTCATCGAGGAGCTTGGAAATCGGCTTCGACGAGGCCACGGCATAATATGACGGCGCCGAGCGGAATCGCGCTGAATCCGCATTCATCCAGATCCCGGCAATCTTCTGTTTCTCACGCACGAGGATCGGCTGGACCGGCCCGCGAAGGACAACGGCAATGTCCGGGTCATGCGCCGGAATGCGGCCGCGCGGATAGAGGATCGCTCCGAACAGCAGCAACTGCGCGCCCGTGAAGCTGTACCGGATTTCGATTCGCCGTGCCGATACGTCGGGGACGAGTACAGGCTTGGCCTGCCCCATCAATGCCAGCGACGCCGAGGCCAGCGCTACGGCTGCCGCCGGCCTCACAGATACTCCACCGTGAAGATGTCGTCGGGCCTCCAGGTAAGGCCGAGAAGCATCCGGCCCGCAACGAGGAGAATGACGATCGCCAGGGCGAGGCGAAGGTAGTCGGGCTTCATTCGGGTAGCGAGGACCGCACCATATTGCGCGCCGACGACACCACCGAGAAGCAATAAGCCGGCAAGCACGATGTCGACCGCGCGGGTCGTCAGCGCGTGCACCATCGTTGTGCCCGCCGCGATGACGAGGATGATCACCAGCGACGTGCCGATGACGATTCGGGCCGGCATTCCGAGGATGTAGATCATCGCTGGAACGAGGATGAAGCCGCCGCCGATGCCGAGCAGCATCGTCAGAACGCCCGCGCCGAAGCCGAGCGCGAAAGGTGCCAGCGGAGAGATGTAGAGGCCCGACTTGTAGAAGCGCCATCTTAGTGGGAGCGCTGCGACCCAACGGTTATGCCGGGGTCTCTTCTCCGGCGCCTTCGTCGTCACATAGCCAAGGGCCGTCAGCGCATCCTTGAGCATCAGGAACCCGATGTAACCGAGCAGCAGCACGTAGAGGCCGCCGATCACGACATCAATCTGCCCGCTGGCCTGAAGGGCACGGAAGATTGCGGCGCCGACCAGCGATCCGATGAGGCCGCCGATGATCATGATCGCGGCCATCTGCACGTCGGCGCCGCCTCGTCGCATGTGCGCCATCGCTCCGGTCACGCTTGCGCCCGTGATCTGGGTGGTCGCCGATGCAACGGCGACGGACGGTGGGATCCCGTAAAAAATCAGAAGCGGCGTAGTCAGAAAGCCGCCGCCGACGCCGAACATGCCGGAGAGAATGCCCACGATTCCGCCAAGCGCGATGATCAGCAAAGCGTTGACCGACTGGCCGGCGATCGGAAGGTAGATATCCATCGGCAATGATGGACTAGCGGCAAAGGCGGCTCGTGGCCAAGCCGTACGGCTGATTTCCCAGCTGCAGGTTCGCGCTCGGGGTCAATCGCCCAACGAGAAGTGTAGCGGAGAGCCCTTTGTCACACGATTGATCCGTTCGGGCGGTTTTCTTCGGTGAGAAGCGGGCGCTAGAGGGTGGAAGTGCGTCACGAACTTGCCAACCCACGCATCGGAACGACCGCGCTGACGCGCACTCATTTCCTGGTGCTCTACGCCGCCATGCTAGTCGCCGCGTCCGGTAATACCGCGCTCCAATCGGTCATGCCCGCAATCGGCCGCGAGATCGGGATTTCCGATTTCTGGGTAGCGGTTGCGTACACTTGGTCGGCGGTCCTGTGGGTGGCGCTGGCACCCTTCTGGGCCGAAAAGAGCGATCATCATGGTCGGAAAGCGCTGACGTTGCTTGGCCTGACCGGCTTTATCGTCTCCACCTTGCTATGCGGAATGGTCCTGCACCTCGGTCTCGTCGGGGTGGTCGGGGGCGGAGTGACATTCGTGTTGTTCGGCATGTTTCGGGCGATCTACGGCGCGTTTGGAAGCGCCACTCCGTCGGCGACCCAAGCGTACCTCGCCGCCAAGACCCGTCGGAGCGGACGTGTCGCAGCGCTCTCGGCGCTTTCGTCGTCGTTCGGTCTCGGAACGATTATCGGCCCAGCCGTGGCTCCCTTGTTCGTGCTTCCGTTCGTCGGTCTGGCCGGACCGATGTTCGCATTCGCGCTGATCGCGATCGCGGTGTTCGTTTCGGTGCTGCTCTGGCTTCCGAACGATCGCTACGGCCGGCGCCTCGGTCGGGGCGCGGCAATGAGCTACCCGTCTGGAGCGTCGCAGCCGACCGGCGCGAGCGTCGTCGCCGCGACCTCGCCGAGGGGCAAGCGGCTCAGCTGGAAGGATTCCCGAGTACGGGCGTGGATCCTTGCGGGCGTCGCCGCTGGTCACGCCCAGGCGGCGACGCTCACCTGCATCGGCTTCTTCGTGATCGATCGCCTGCATCTCGAACCGCACGGATCGGAGGCGTCGATCGCGATCGTGATGATGGCCGGCGCGTCCACGACGCTCGCAGCGCAGTGGGGCCTGATCCCGAGGCTGGCGCTGAAGCCCCGGGCGCTGATCCTGTGGGGAGCCCTTGTCGCGGCGATCGGGCTCGCGGGCGCAATCATCGCCCGAGATCTTTATGGAATCACCTTGTCGTTCGGGATTGCATCGCTTGGCTTCGGCTTCACTCGGCCAGGATTCACCGGTGGTGCCTCGCTGGCCGTCCCAATGAGCGAGCAAGGCGGAGTCGCGGGGCTGATCACCGCCGCGAACGGCATTAGCTGGGTCGCCGCGCCGGCACTTGGCATGGCGCTGTACCTCGTGAACCCGAACCTGCCGTTTGCGGTCTCATCCGGTCTGCTTGTGGCACTGGCAATCTGGTCGAGGAGCAGGCTTCCGGAGCTCTAGCCCGAAGGACCCTTTCCCTCTCCACCACGGGAACGGAGCATGCCCGGAAGGACGAAGCCGATGCCGGTCGGACGCACGGCCTCGCTCTTGAGAGTGTCCTGGATGCGGTCATATTCCTCGAGCATTTCCGGTGTGACCGATGCCCGCGTCTCCGCGAGCGCGGCCTCGAAGTCCGCCTTCGTCACTTGATTGGCGTCGAGGCCGCGACGAAGCGCAGTGAGGCCGGCACGACGGACGAGGTCCTCGAGATCGGCGCCCGTGAACCGCTCCGTTCGCTGGGCGAGCGATTCCAGGTCCACATCGCTCGCCAACGGCATATCTTCGGTGTGGATCGCGAGGATTCGCCGACGTCCGGCCGTATCCGGTGTGCCGACGTAGATCAGCTCATCGAGACGGCCCGGACGGAGCAGCGCAGGATCGATCAGGTTGGGCCGGTTGGTCGCACCAATCAGGACGACATTGTTGAGTTCCTCGAGCCCGTCCATCTCGGCGAGGATCGTGTTGACCACGCGCTCCGTCACCTGTGGTTCGCCAAGTCCGCCACCGCGCGCGGGCACGAGACTGTCGAGCTCGTCGATGAAGATGACCGTCGGTGCCACCTGGCGCGCCCGGGCGAACAGCCGGGCAATCTGCTGCTCGCTCTCGCCGTACCATTTGCTGAGCAGGTCGGAAGACTTGGTGGCGATGAAGTTAGCCTCGCTCTCCCGCGCAGTGGCTTTTGCCAGCAGGGTCTTGCCGGTTCCCGGGGGTCCGTAAAGCAGGAAGCCGCGGGCAGGACGTATTCCTAGACGGCGAAATGCATCGGGGTGCTTGAGCGGCAGCTCAACGCCTTCGCGAAGCCGGTCGCGAGCGGCATCGAGACCGCCGACATCGTCCCAGCCGACCGAGGGTGTCTCGACCATCACCTCGCGCATCGCGGACGGCTGCACCCGCTTCAACGCATTGATGAAATCGCTCGGCTCGACCGACAGATCGTCGAGCACGTCGGTCGGGATCGTCTCGTCTTCCAAGTTGAGCTTGGGCATGATTCGGCGAACCGCCTCGAGCGCCGCCTCACGAGTCAGCGCGGCGAGATCGGCGCCCACGAAACCGTAGGTCTGCCGTGCCAGTTCATCCAGATCGACGCTGGCGTTGAGCGGCATGCCGCGCGTGTGAATGCCGAGGATCTCGCGACGGCCATTCTGATCGGGAACGCCGACGACGATCTCACGATCGAAGCGGCCAGGGCGACGGAGCGCCTCGTCGAGCGCCTCCGGCCGGTTGGTGGCGGCGATGACGACGAGGTTCTGGCGCGGCTCGAGGCCGTCCATCAGGCTCAGAAGCTGGGCAACGAGGCGCTTCTCCGCCTCGCCGGTCACCTGGCTCCGTTTGGGCGCGATCGAATCGATCTCATCGATGAAGATGATTGACGGAGCCTGCTCGGCCGCCTGCTCGAACAATTCGCGCAGTTTTTTTTCGCTCTCGCCATAGGCCGAGCCCATGATCTCGGGACCGGCGATGTGAAAGAATCGCGCGTCGCTCTCGTTCGCGACCGCTCGGGCGAGCCGAGTCTTTCCTGTGCCGGGCGGGCCGTGGAGCAGGACTCCCTTGGGTGGATCGACGCCGAGACGTTGAAATAGCTCGGGATGGCGCAGCGGAAGCTCGACCATCTCGCGCAGCGCGTCGATCGTGTCGCGCATGCCGCCGAGGTCGTCATAAGTGACGTCCGCGCGGCGCTCGCCGTCGCCTTTCGCGAATTCCGGGAGAAGCTCGATCTGGGTGTTGGAATCGACGTGGACGATCCCCTTGGGCGTCGTGGTGACGACCTGGAGGCGCACTTCCTGCAGCGCGAAAGCCGGAGCGCTCAGCATCTGCCGGACTTCTTCGGGAAGATTGGAATCGATCCGCTGGTGGCCGGTGGTGGCGACGACATCGCCCTCGACCAGGGGCCGCCCGGCGAAGCTGCGCTTCAATGCCGTCGCAGAACCCTGAAGACGGATGTTGTCCTGCGCGGGCGCGAAGACGACTCGGGTCGCTGGCTTCGACTGTGCCTTCTTGACCTCGACATAGTCGCCCGAACCGACGCGCGCGTTGGAGCGCTGCAGGCCGTCGAGGCGGATGATGTCGAGCCCGGCGTCATCGGAATAGGGCCGCAGGATCCTGGCCGTTGTCGTGCGCTTGCCGACAATTTCGATCACGTCGCCTTCGTTGAGGCCGAGCGATTTCATCAGGCTGACGGAAAGGCGGGCGAAACCGCGTCCGCCATCTGCCGGTGGCAGGTTGGCGACCTGCACTTTCATCGTCGTGGTCCGCTCAAGGGTATCGGTGTCGGCCACTCGACCTTCCTCTCATTTCGTGCCGCTAGCGTAACGGCTGCGGCGGGCTTGGGTTCAATGTGGTGGTGCTGCTCCCGAAGAAAACCCCTTAGAATTTCAGTGAGCCGGCGATCCGCCTGACCACCGAGCGTGGCGCAAGGCGCGTCGACCAGGCTCCGATCTTGTTCGTTACACCCGGAATCACGACCGCTTCATTGGTTTCGAGCCCCTCAAGGCCAGCGCGGACGACCGGCCCGGATTCCATCGCCAGCCGGTCGAACTGGCCAAGCGTCTTGATGCCCGCGACCTCGCCGAACTCGGTCCGCGTCGGCCCCGGGCACAATGCGCTGACCTTCACGCCATGCGGCTTCAGCTCTTCGTGAAGAGCCTCGGTGAACGAGAGCACATAGGCCTTGGTCGCGAAATAGACCGCCATGTTCGGTCCGGGCTGAAAGGCTGCCGTCGACGCGACATTGAGGATCGCGCCCGCCTTCCGCTCCACCATTTGCGGCGCGATCGCCCGGCACAGCTCGGTCAGCGTGCCGATATTGAGATCGATCATCTCGCGTTCGCGTGCCGCATCAAGCTCGACGAATCGCCCGCGAAGACCAAAGCCTGCATTGTTGATCAAAGTCCCGACCTGCTCGTCCGCATTGTCCAGGTCGGCCAACAGCGTCTTGATCGCGCCGGGCTGGGACAGGTCGATCGCGACCGCCCGCGCATTGCCGAGCTCGGTCGCGAGCGCGTCGAGGCGGTCCTTGCGCCGCGCGGCAAGGACCAGCCTATGTCCCTTTTTCGAAAGCTGTCGCGCGAACTCGACGCCCAGCCCCGAGG
>DASSFK010000027.1:0-6609 GCA_035694565.1 Sphingomicrobium sp. | reverse complement strand
CGACGTCCAGAAGCTGACCGACGACACGATCAAGGAGATCGATGTCGCTGCCGAAACCAAGGAAAAGGAAATTCTCGGTAAGTGAGCCGCGCCGCCGCGTCGAACGAAGCGGAAAAGCCGGCCAACGAAGGCGGGTCGGTCCCGAGGCACGTCGCCATCATCATGGACGGCAACGGCCGATGGGCCAAGAAGCGCGGGCTTCCTCGCGTCGCCGGTCATCGGGCCGGTGCAGAAGCCGTTCGCCGGACGCTGCGGGCGGCAGTCAAGAATGGCGTAGAAGTCCTTACACTCTATGCCTTTTCTTCAGAGAATTGGCGTCGGACCGAGGAAGAGGTCTCGGACCTCAAGGGGCTGCTTGGCTATTATCTCGAGCGAGAATTGGACTCGCTTGCGAAAGAGGGCGTTCGGCTCCGACTGATCGGTGACTACCGAGCCTTCGGGCCGGATCTCAGTGCTCGCCTCGAACGAGCCACGCAGCGCCTGGAAAGCAACAGCCGGCTTACGCTGGTCGTCGCGCTCAATTACGGCTCTCGTTCGGAAATTGCCGAAGCAGCACGTAAACTCGCAGCCAAGGCGGCCGACGGCTCGATCGATCCTGCATCGATCGACGAGCTCAGTCTCGAGAGTGAACTTCACACGCACGGTTTGCCGGAATTGGATCTTCTCATCCGGACGTCCGGTGAATTGCGATTGTCAAATTTCCTGCTTTGGCAGGCCGCCTATGCTGAGCTGATGTTCACGCCGACCTTGTGGCCGGACTTCGGAGAGGCTGATTTCGCTGATGCGATTGGCCAGTTCGCTGCTCGCGAAAGGCGGTTCGGAGGCCGGTGAGCGAACTCGTCACCCGCATCGTGTCGGGCCTCTTCATGATCGCCGTCGCCCTCGGAGCAGCGGTCCTGGGAGGCTATTACTTCGCCTTTCTGGTGGCGGCTGCCGCGACCGGCATGTTCTACGAGTGGCGGCGCATCACTCAGGGATGGGGCCTCCATTGGGCCGTCGGCGGCTTCCTCTACTGCGTACTGCCAGCGCTGGCACTTCTCTGGATCCGCGATCGAAGCGGCGATCATGGGCTTTCCCTGCTGCTGTGGGTCTTCATCGTCACTTGGGCGACGGACATCGGCGCATATTTCGCCGGCAGGCGCTTTGGAAAGCGCAAGCTCGCTCCGTCGATCAGCCCGGGCAAGACGGTTGAGGGCCTGTGGGGAGGCGTGGCCGCCGCGACGTTGTTCGGGGCAGCCTGGGTGTTCGCCGCCGGCCTCGGCAAGCCTTTGACCATAATTGCGCCGTTACTGGCCGTCGCGGCGCAGATGGGCGACCTTTTCGAAAGCAAGATGAAGCGTAGGGCGGGGGTCAAGGATTCGGGCAATCTGCTGCCGGGCCATGGCGGCGTTCTCGATCGGCTCGATGGGCTAGTTCCCGTTGCAGTGCTGACATTTGCGGCGCAGGTGGCAGGGCTGACGTGAAAAAGATCTCCATCCTCGGCGCAACCGGATCGATCGGTAAGTCGACGCTCGATCTGATCGAGCGATCGCCCGAACGTTTCGAAGTCGCTGCACTGACGGCATCGGTGAACGCCGCTGCGCTGGCGGACGCTGCCCGCCGAACGAATGCCAAGCTGGCCGTGATCGCGGACGAAAGCCGTCTCCCTGAGCTCGAGGCCGCTCTTCAGGGTACCGATTGCCGAGCCGCCGCCGGTGAAGGGGCGTTGGTCGAAGCCGCGACCTTGAGTGCCGACCTGGTCATGGCTGCAATCGTGGGGTGTGCCGGTCTTCGGCCGACGATGGCCGCCGTCGAGGCCGGCCGGTCGGTCGCTCTCGCCAACAAGGAAGCGCTCGTCACCGCAGGCAAGCTGATGACGGAAGCTGCGCACAGGAGCGGCGCAACCCTTCTCCCTGTCGATAGCGAGCATAATGCCATTTTCCAGTCGCTTGCGGGCAGTCGCATCGAGCATGTCTCAAGGATCATCCTGACCGCGAGCGGCGGGCCATTCAGGACGGCATCGGACGAGGCAATTCGAAATGCGACACCTGCGCAAGCGGTGGCGCATCCGAATTGGTCCATGGGAGCCAAGATCTCGGTCGATTCCGCAACTCTAATGAACAAGGGGCTGGAGCTGATCGAGGCGCATTACCTTTTCGGATTGCCCTCGGAACAAATCGACGTCCTCATCCACCCGCAATCGGTGATCCACTCGCTCGTCGAATTTGTCGACGGATCGGTCCTTGCCCAGCTCGGATCGCCGGACATGCGGATCCCGATCGCCTATGCGCTGGCCTGGCCCGACCGAATGCCGACGCCTGCGCAACGCCTTGACCTCGCTGCGATTTCGCGGCTCGATTTCGGCGAACCTGACTTTGGACGCTTTCCCGCCCTTCGATTGGCTCGGGAAGCTCTGGAGGTCGGAGGCTCTGCGCCTGCGGTGCTCAACGCGGCGAATGAAGTGGCGGTGGCGAGCTTCCTCGACGGGAAAATCACATTCCCCGAAATAAGCAGGCTGGTAGGGGCCGCTCTTCAGGAAAATGACAGCCGCGCTCCGCAATCCATCGAGGACGTGCTTGAAATCGACCGCAAGGTGCGCAGTGAAGTGACCGCAATGATCGAAGTGCTCTGCGCCTGATGCTGTCGCAACCCCCAGTTTGGGTCATCCTGATCGCCTTTGTCTGCGCGCTTGGCCCGCTCGTATTCATCCATGAGTTCGGTCACTATCTGGTCGCTCGTCTCTTCGGAGTCGGGGCCGAGACCTTCTCCATTGGCTTCGGGCACGAAATCGCGGGCTGGACCGACAAGCGCGGCACTCGATGGAAAGTCGGATGGTTGCCGTTGGGCGGCTATGTGAAGTTCATCGGTGACGAGCATGCCGCAAGCGCGCCGGGTGACCTGGATAGCCTGACTCCGGAAGAGCGTGAAAAGAGCTTCCATCACAAGCCTGTCTGGCAGCGCTTCCTGATCGTGCTCGCCGGGCCCGTCTCGAATTTCATACTGGCGATCCTGATTTTTGCGATCTTCTTCGCTTCGTTCGGGGCTCCAAGGACTCCGCCGGTCGTCAGCACGGTCGAACCGAGCAGTGCGGCAGCCGGTGCTCACATCCGCCCCGGTGACCGAATCCTGTCAATCGGAGGGCGCGAAACCCCGACCTTCGAGGAACTGAGGAACTATATCGTTCTTCGGCCCGGCGAGGTCGTCACGGTTCGACTCGAACGGCAGCAGCGTCTTCATCAAATCGAAGTGACGCTCGGAACGGACATCGAAAAGGACCGCTTCGGCCAAAGCTACAAGCGGGGCCTTTTAGGCGTTTCACCAGTCAATGCGGTCTTCGAACCGGTGCCGCTGCTAGAGCTCATTCCTCACGCGACGGTCTACGTATTCAAGCTCACTCACACGATGCTGGATGCACTCTGGCAGATCGTCACCGGACGACGCTCGGTGAAGGAGCTCGGGGGTCCTCTGAAGATTGCTCAGGTGGCAGGCCAGCAGGCCACCTTGGGTCCGATCGAGTTCGTCAGCCTGGTCGCGCTGCTTTCAATTAATCTCGGATTCATCAACCTCTTGCCAGTCCCGGTGCTGGATGGTGGACATCTCCTCTTCTACGGAATCGAGGCCGTTCGGAGACGCCCGGTCAGTCCGCAAGCGCAGGATTGGGCTTTCCGCGGTGGGCTCGCCTTCATTCTGGCACTGCTCATCTTCACAACCGTCAACGATTTGGGGTCGTTCGGCTTGTGGGAACGGCTTGAGCGCTTGATTGGCTAGGTCTGTTAGGGCAGGGCTGCACACCATTCTCCCGGACCGCTGAGGGGCGGCCGCTGATTCTTGCACAAAAGGCGGGGACGCGTGATTTTAAAGCGGAATTTTGTTGGAAGGCGCGCTGGAGCCGTCTTCCTTGTCGGAACTACCCTCGGCGGCTGGTCGATGCCGCTCATGGCCCAGCAGGCAGACCCGCTTGCTCCAAAGCCGCCGGCGGCGCAGGCACCGGCAACTCCGCCAGCCGCGCCAGCACCGGCGGCCCAGGCACCGGCAACTCCGCCTGCCGCGCCGGCACCGGCGGCCACCGCTCCAGCGACCGGCGCTCCAGCGACGACGGCTCCTGCTCGGCAAATCTCGGGCGTCATCCGCTCGATCTCCGTCAAGGGCAGCCAGCGCCTCGAAGCGGAGACGATCCGATCCTACGCGAACCTCGCTCCGGGGCAGAGCTACACGGCTGAGACGCTCGATACCGCGCTGAAGGATCTCTATGCGACGGAGCTCTTTTCGGACGTCGTCATTACCGGTGCAGAGACGGGCAACATCGTCATTACCGTCCAGGAAAACCCGGTCATCAACCGCATCATCCTGGAGGGCAACAAGCGGATCAAGGACGACAAGATCGTCCCTGAGATCAAACTGAAACCGCGTGAAATCTTCACCCGTTCCAAAGCTCGTGCGGACGTCGAGCGGATCATCGAGCTCTACAAGCGCCAGGGCCGCTTTGCCGCCCAGGTCGAGCCAAAGATCGTCAACCTCGAGCAAAACCGCGTCGATCTCGTCTTCGAGATTTACGAAGGCGACAAGTCCAAGGTCCGAAGCATCAACATCATCGGCAATGAGGCGTTCAAGGATGATCGCCTCAAGAAGGAGATGTTCACCCGTCAGGCCGGCGGCATCTTGGGCTTCATGAAGTCAAACGACAGCTATGACCCCGACCGGCTCGCCGCCGATCAGCAGAAGCTCCGCGCCTTCTACCTGACCCAGGGTTACGCGGATTTCCGCGTTGTTTCAGCACTCGCCGAGCTGACTCCCGATCGCCGCGACTTCGTGATCACCTACGTTGTCGAAGAAGGGCCGCGCTATCGCTTGGGAGCGGTGGACGCAGAGAGCGCGCTTCGCGACCTGCCGCCCGCGAAGATGACCCAGATCGTCAATCTTCACGAGGGCGACTGGTTCAACGCCAAGGCAGTCGAAGACGCCGTTACGGCTCTGAACGAAGAGGCCGGCAACCTCGGCTACGCATTCGCGGACATCAGCCCGGCCTACAACCGCGATGCCGAAAAGCACGTGATGGGCATCACCTTCCGGGCGAACGAGACACCGCGGAACTACGTCGAGCGAATTGACATCTCCGGCAACACGTCGACGCGCGACAAGGTCATCCGGCGCGAGTTCAGGGTCAATGAAGGCGACGCGTTCAACGCGCTCAAGGTGAAGCGCTCGCAGGACCGCTTGCAGTCGCTCGGCTTCTTCCAGGAGAATCTCGAGGTCAAGCAGACGGAGGGATCGTCTCCCGACAAGGTCGTGCTCGGAGTGAATGTCGAAGAGAAGTCGACCGGCGAACTTCAGCTGTCGGCGGGCTATTCGAGCCTTGAGAAGTTCATTCTCGCCTTCTCGATCGCCCAGCGAAATTTCCGGGGCATGGGCCAGGAGCTCAACGCGGGCGTCAACTGGTCGCGTTATTCGAAGTCGATCCAGCTCGGTTTCGTCGAGCCCTATTTCCTCGACAAGCAGATCCTGCTCGGGGGCGACATTTTCCGCCGCGACTACAACAGCTTCAACTATGTTGGTAACAGTCGGAACACGACCTACTCGCAGACCAGTACAGGCACCGCGCTTCGTCTCGGCTTCCCGATCACTGAATACATCACGCTCGGCACCCGCTACTCGCTGATCAACGACAAGATCACGCTCGATGAAGGCACCTTCTTCACCGATCCGGACCTCGTCCTCGATCCTGACGGGAATGGACCGCTGACAGGCAGCAATGGGCCGTTGCCGCCGGCCTGCGATCCAGACAAGGCCGGCCAGTACCTCTGCGACGAGCTTGGGACCCGCCTGACGTCGGCAATCGGCTATTCGCTCGTCTACAACGATACCAACGGCATTCGCCCAACGCGGGGTCAGTCCGTGGTCCTCTCCCAGGATTTCGCGGGCCTCGGCGGCGACGTAAAGTACATCCGCACGCGCCTGACAGGCATCAAGTATTGGCAGCTGGGCATTCTCGGTGGAGGCTGGGTGTTCTCGGCACGCGCCGAAGGCGGCTACATCCACCCGCTGGAAAATTCGCCTTCGCCTGGAAGCGATCCGATCCGGATCACGGACCGCTTCTTCGGAACCCAGCTTCGCGGCTTCGACATTCGCGGCATCGGCCCGCGGATCCTCCGCGAACAGTATAATGACGACGGAACCATCAACACGGACACCAAAAACGTCGTGAGTGATGCCCTTGGCGGCCGTGCCTATTACATGGGGCGGATCGAGTTGGAATTCCCGACCAGCTCGTCTCTCAAGAGCTTCGGTCTTAGGCCATCGGCATTCATCGATGTCGGCTCGGTCTGGAAGCTCACCAAGCCGCTGACCGACGACATCATCAAGTTCTGCACGAAGGTCGGCTCGGCGACCGAAGAGATCAGGCCTCCGAACGCGAACCTCGATTGCGCGCAGTTCGGAACGGGCTACACGAACGCCAACGCCGTGGCAGGCTTCCGCGAACGGTTCGTAGGCGACTCGATCAGCCCGCGTCTGTCCATCGGTATCGGCGTAAACTGGGTCTCGCCATTCGGCCCGCTGCGGATCGACCTCGCGAAGGCGATCCTCAAGGAAGAGGGCGACGAAACGAAATTGTTCAGCTTCAACGTAGGAACA
>DASSFK010000026.1:0-9563 GCA_035694565.1 Sphingomicrobium sp. | reverse complement strand
GGACCGATTCGGCGAGCAGGAAAGGCGCGATCGTGTTGACGACGAACGTGTCCGCCCAGCCTCTCCCCGCTTCCGCGTCGCGAACCTCGCGAGGCCCGTACGTGCCGGCATTGGCGATCAGCAAGTCGAGGCGATCGAACTGCTTTCCGAGTTCGGCGACCGCACCGAGGTCGCTCAGCTCGAGCCGTTCCACCCGAACGCCCAGACCGTCCAGTTCGGGGCTGGATTCCCTGGCGGTGGCGACGACGTCCCACCCTGCATCCTTGTACTGGCGGACGAATTCGAGCCCGAGCCCGCGATTGGCTCCGGTGATCAGGACTTTTGGCATGGCTCCTAAACGCGCCTCTCTCAAAAAGGCTCAGTCGTGGGCGGCGTAATCCTCGGCGCCCATGAAGTGGAGGGAGACATAAGGCTCATCGCCGACGACCCAGCTGTCGTGGCCCGGCGGGATGTAGAAGATGTCGCCCGCGCGCATTTCGATGACCTCGCCATTGTCCATTGCTGCGGTCGCGCGGCCGGCGAGGACCAATCCGACGTGCTCGACATGACAGGAGGCCGCTCCTGCCGCGGCGCCGACGTGCACGGACCATTTCCAGCCGGGTTGATAGGTGGCCCGACCGATGGTCATTCGACCGAGCGTGACCAGCTCGAACTTGCCGAGCTCGAATTCGCGGATTTCGTCAGGCTGCTCGAAGCGCTTGAGGACGACGTCCAGCTGCACGACTAGTCGAACAGGCTGGAGACGGAGCTTTCGTCGGCGATTCGGCGAACGGCTTCGGCGAGGAGCGGAGCGATCGTCAGTCGGCGAATCTTGTCGCCATCGCCGTCGGGCTCGCCGCTGTAGATGGAGTCCGTGACGACGAGCTCCTTGAGTTCCGAGGCCGAGACACGGGCAGCGGCTCCGCCCGACAGCACCCCGTGCGTGCAGTAGGCAAAGACCTCTTCCGCGCCCTGCTGGCGGAGGGCGGCGGCGGCATTGCAGAGCGTTCCGGCGCTATCGACGATGTCGTCGACGAGGACGCAGCTGCGTCCCTCGACATCGCCGATGATGTTCATCACCTCGGATTCGCCGGCGCGCTCGCGGCGCTTGTCGACGATGGCCAGTGGGGCGTTGTCGAGA
The DNA here is from genome assembly GCA_035694565.1 of Sphingomicrobium sp. Classification (GTDB taxonomy): domain Bacteria; phylum Pseudomonadota; class Alphaproteobacteria; order Sphingomonadales; family Sphingomonadaceae; genus Sphingomicrobium. Next base: position 8,443 of record DASSFK010000026.1, on the reverse strand, counting down.
CGCTTGGCAAGGCCCCGCGCCCGGACCACGCCGCCGACGTCCGGCGAAACGATCATCAGATTCTTGTTCGAGAGCCGCGCCTGGATGTCCGCCGCGATCACCGGAGCTGCGAAGAGATTGTCGGTTGGGATGTCGAAGAAGCCCTGGATCTGACCGGCGTGAAGATCGACCGAAAGGACGCGATTGGCGCCCGCGGTCGTGATCAGGTTCGCCACCAGCTTGGCCGAGATCGGGGTGCGAGGGCCGGGTTTGCGGTCCTGCCTCGCGTAGCCGAAATAGGGGACGACCGCAGTGATCCGCTTGGCCGACGCCCTGCGAAGCGCGTCGATGCAGATCAGGAGCTCCATCAAATTGTCGTTCGCCGGGTAGCTCGTCGACTGAAGGACGAAGACGTCCTCGCCGCGCACGTTCTCGTGGATCTCGACGAAGATCTCCTCGTCGGCGAAGCGGCGGACGCTCGCTTCGGTCAACGGGATCTCGAGATAGTCGGCAATGGAGCGGGCCAGCGGCGTGTTGCTGTTCCCGGCCAGAAGTTTCATCGGTGTCGCTTCCCCTGCGGAGGCATCGCCTTAGCGGGATAGTCTTGGTTCCGTAAAGGTTGCGGGAGCCCGCTTGCGCGCTAAATCGCCTGCATGACCGATCGCCTGACCATCGCGCTTGCCCAGATGAACCAGCGCGTGGGCGACCTTAAGGGGAATGCCGAGGCGATCCTTGCCGTGCGCGAGCAGGCGTTGGGCGCGGACCTGCTGATGGTGCCGGAGCTGCAGCTGACCGGCTATCCGCCCGAAGACCTGGTGCTGAAGCCGGAATTCGTGCGGCGGACGATGGAGGCCGCCGAGCGGCTGATCGATTCGACTTCTACCCCCGGTCCCGCTGTGTTGTTCGGCTCGATCCACAATGAGGGCGGTCTCGATTACAACGTGATGATCCTCGCCGAGGGCGGCCGGATGCTTGCGCGAACGCTGAAGCGCGAGCTCCCCAATTACGGCACCTTCGACGAGAAGCGCGTGTTTGCCTCGGGCCCGCTGCCGGAGCCGATCGACTTTCGAGGAGTGAAGATCGGAGTGCCGATCTGCGAGGACATCTGGCAGGAAGTCGTCTGTTCGCACCTGGCCGACGCCGGGGCGGAGTTCCTGCTCGTTCCAAACGGCAGCCCCTACGAATTGGACAAGGACGACAAGCGTGCCTTGCTGGTCCGCTCGCGGGTGATGATGACCGGCGTGCCGATGGCCTATCTCAATCGCGTCGGCGGCCAGGACGAACTCGTCTTCGACGGCTCCTCCTTCATCATGCACCCGGACGGCGAGCGGGTGGTGCAGTTCCCCGATTGGGAGGAGAAATTGCTCCTCACCGAGTGGACTCGCGAACCCGACGGATGGCGCTGCTCGACGCGGGAGAGCCACAACCTCGATCCATTCCCCGAGGACGTTTACCGAGCAATGATGGTCGGCCTTCGCGACTATGTGATGCGGAACGGCTTCCCCGGCGTGATCCTTGGGCTTTCCGGGGGGATTGATAGCGCCCTTTCCGCTGCCATCGCCGTCGATGCGCTCGGACCGGACAGGGTCTGGGGCGTGATGCTCCCATCGAAGTACACGTCCGACGAAAGCCTCGAGGATGCTCGCGAGTGCGCGCGCCTCCTCGGCTGTCGTCATGACGTCATTTCCATCGCTCCGGGCGTGACCGCCTTCGACGAGGCGCTGACGGAGGCGTTCAAGGGAACCGAGCCGGGTCTCGCCGAGGAGAATATCCAGGCGCGGCTGCGAATGGTCGCGCTCATGGCCCTGTCGAACAAGTTCGGACCGATGCTCCTGACGACCGGCAACAAGAGCGAGATGAGCGTGGGCTATGCGACGCTCTATGGCGACATGTCCGGCGGCTACAATGTGCTGAAGGACGCCTATAAGACGACCGTCTTCGCCCTCTCGCGCTGGCGCAATCACAACAAGCCGGAAGGTGCGCTCGGCCCCGGCGGTCCCGTCATGCCCGCCAACGTGATCACCAAACCTCCGACTGCGGAGCTTCGTCCCGGCCAGAAGGACGAGGACAGCCTGCCGCCCTATTCCGACCTCGACCGAATCCTCGAGGCTCTGATCGACAAGGAAATGTCGGTGCGCGAGACTGCAAATTCGACGGGGGAGCCGGAAGAGCTGGTTGCGAAAATGGAGCAGCTCGTCCTTCGGGCGGAATATAAGCGCCGGCAGGCGCCGCCGGGCGTGAAGATCGGCGTCCGCAACTTCGGCCGCGACCGGCGCTACCCGATCAGCAACTTCTTCCATACCGGGCTTGCGAAATGACGGTCGTCACTCGGTTCGCACCGTCTCCGACCGGCCGCCTCCACGTCGGCAACATCCGGACGGCGCTTCACAATTACCTGTTCGCTAGGAAGCATGGCGGGACATTCATCCTTCGCATCGACGACACGGACCGCGAGCGAAGCCGCGAAGAATTCGTCGACGCGATCCATGACGATCTCGCATGGATGGACCTCGGTCCGGATTCGGAAGTGCGCCAGTCCGAGCGGTTCGATCTCTACGAGCGCGAGTTCGAGCGGCTGAAGTCGGCCGGTCGCGTCTACGCCTGTTACGAAACCCCGGACGAGCTGGACCTTCGTCGCAAGGTTCTGCTCGGTCGTGGGCTGCCGCCGGTTTACGAGCGCAAGGCCGCCGACGCGCCGGTTCCGAAGGACCGAAAGCCGCATTGGCGTTTTCGTCTCGACCATGACGAGCCGATCGAGTGGGATGATTTGATCCGCGGGCCGCAGCGGTTCGACCCCAAACTGCTTTCGGATCCCGTCGTTCGCCGCGAGGACGGAAGCTGGCTCTATTTGCTGCCGAGCGTGATCGACGACGTCGATCTTGGAATCACCAACATCGTTCGCGGCGAGGATCACGTCACCAACAGCGCCGCGCAAATCCAGATGTTCGAGGCGCTGGGAGCCAGGCCGCCCGAGTTCGCCCACGAGGCGTTGCTTGTCGCGGCCGAAGGCAAGCTCTCGAAGCGCCTTGGCTCCTATGGCGCCGAGCATCTGCGGGAGGAAGGCGTCGAGCCGATGGCGATGCTGTCCCTGCTTGCTCGAATCGGGACTTCACAGCCGGTCGAACCGATCGCCAGTCTCACCGAGCTCGCGCGCGATTTCGACTTCGCTCACTTCGGACGAGCGCCGGCGCATTTCGATCCTCATGACGTGGAGCTTCTGAACGCAAGGCTGCTTCACAATCTCGATTTTTCGGCGGTGAAGGACCGTCTGCCGGTCGAGGCGAGCGAAGAGGATTGGCTGCTTCTGCGGCCTAACCTGGAACGTCTTTCCGATTTCCCGCTTTGGTTCGAGGTGCTGAGAGGCGAAGTCGAAGCGCCGGAGCTCGCGCATGACGAACGCTTGCTCACCAAGGACGCTGCGGCGGTCGCGGAGGGGCTCGACTGGTCCGCGGATTCCTGGCGGCTCCTGACGACGGAGCTGAAGACGACAACCGGCAAGAAAGGCCGCGAGCTGTTCCATCCGCTTCGGCTTGCGCTGACCGGCCGCGAGAGCGGTCCGGAGATGGCCGGCCTCGTCGCCCGAATGGGGAAGGACCGCGCGATCCAGAGGCTGAAAGCAGCCGCCAGGCGCTAGTCCGCACTTTGACTCTGCGCGGCGTCCCCACAAATCGCTTTGTGGAATACATGTAATGTTGTAACATCCCCGTGGCTCGCGTCAGAAGGAGTCACGGACATGCCAGTGTATGCCAGCACACCGGGCTTTGCCGATCATCGGCGCCACCCTCGCGCACTGATGCTCATCGTCGGAGGTCATGCAATCCTGATTGCTGCGGTGATGACCGCGAAGATGGACCTGCCCATCAAGATCATCGATTCGGGGACGGACATCCAGTTCATCCCGGAACCGGTGACGCCTCCTCCTCCGCCGACTCCTCCCAAGCCGGCAACTCAGCCGACCAGCTCGTCGGTGGACCGCGTCCCGACAATCGTCCCGACGCCCCAGCCGACCGGAGCCGAGTTCGATCCGACTCCGGCGCCGACCGGCACGGGACCGGAGATCGGGACCGGAATCGAGCCTGGACCGACGATCATTGCTCCGCAGCCGCCGGTCCGGATGGCAGCCCGCTTCATAACTCCGGAGCGGTACATCAAGCCGCCTTACCCGGCGGACAAGCAGCGGCTCGAAGAGGAGGCGACGATTCGCCTTAAGCTGTCCATCGATGAACGCGGACGGGTCACCTCCGTCGAACCGGTTGGAAAGGTCGATCGATCCTTCTTCGAAGCGGCCCGCAGGCACCTGATCGCCAACTGGCGCTACAAGCCCGCGACTGAGGACGGGCATCCGATCGCATCGTCCACCGTCATCACCCTGAGCTTCCGGCTCGCATAGGAAGAAGGGCGCGGAACCGGGCGAACCGGCGCCGCGCCCTCCTGGGCTGACGTGGGAATTACTGTGCGTTCGCCGCGTTGTCCGACGAAACATTGTCGGCGGCGTTCGAATCGACAGCATTGGTCTCGACCGCGTTCGCGTCGACTGCGTTGAGATCTGCCGAGTTCAGATCCGTGCCGACGTCCAGGTTCTCGGTCTCGAGCGCGATATTGTCCGTCGTCGCTGCATTCTCTTCGCTGGCTCCGCCCCCGCAGGCGGCGAGAGCTGCAGCGGCGACTGCGATGCTGGCGATTTGGAAAAGTTTCATCTTCGAATTCCTCCGCAACATTCTTTTTGGTTGGGCCCCCGCCCCCGAAGATTTCTCGGATCGGCCCCGGCATCGCTGCCGGGGCCCTAGGGAGTTGCCGGATCAAGATTGTACCCAAATGAGAAGATTCTTCTCAATCCGGAAGCGCGCTCTCGAAAGCCGGACCCGGCGTTACTCCACTTGCAGCGTGGAGAGCGCAAGAGGAAGAGGGAAAATAGCGTCGTTATTGTTGTTTCCCGTTCCTCCGGCGCAAGAAACTTCTAAGATTGAGCCATGCGACAATTGGATCGTAGCGACCGGAAGATTCTCACCATCCTTCAGCAGGACTCGTCCCTGGCGGTCGCCGAAGTCGCCGCGCGGGTGGGATTGTCGCAGACGCCGTGCTGGCGGCGCATCCAGCGGCTCCGCTCTGACGGCGTGATCGAGCGCACGGTGTCCCTTGTCCAGCCCGAGGCGATTGGCCTTGGACTGACGGTATTCATTGGCATCGAGGCGCTCGACCACTCGCCCGAATGGCTCTCGCGCTTCACCGAAGTCGTGTCGGCGATGCCGGAAGTCATGGAAGTGTATCGAATGGCCGGGGACACAGACTATCTGCTCCGAGTGGCGGTGGCGGACATGGCGGCCTTCGATGCCTTCTATCGTCGCTTGATCGAGGCGGTGCCGCTCAAGAACGTCTCCTCCCACTTCGCGATGGAGCGGGTGAAGTGCACCACGGCTTACCCCGTCGCCGCGACCTGACCGTCCCGTCTGGCACTTGCACTTACCAGCGCCTACATTTGTCGCATGTCATGGTTTCCAAAGCCGGTCGGGCCCCGAGCCGCTTTCGCCGACCTGCGAGCCTTCATGCGTCAGCGCAGCCGCGAACAGGTGATCGGCGCCGCTTTGGCAATATTGGTGACGACGATCATCGTCATCGAGTTCGTGGTCGACTCCAAGATCAACACCGCGCCGCCCCAGCAGATCGTTTATGCGGAAAGCTGGAAGGCGGACCGGACGGATGCCGAGATCATCGCCCAGCAGAAGGTCGACCAGGCGAAGCGCGACCAGGCCGCGAAAGAGAAGCAGCGCCAGTTCCAGAAGCTGGAAAAGCAGCTCGGAATGTGAGCACGCCCGGGGGGTCGTCGGACTCTCGCTTCATGATCGAGGCGGTGCGACTGGGTGAGGCCGCGCGCGGGCGGAGCGCCCCGAACCCGAACGTCGGGTGCGTCGTGGTATCGAGCGAGCGCGAAATCATCGGCCGCGGGGCGACGGCCCTTGGCGGAAGACCGCATGCGGAAGCGATCGCGCTCGAACAGGCGGCGAAGAAGGCTGCGGGCTCGACCGTCTATGTGACGCTGGAACCCTGCGCCCACGAAAGTCCGCGGGGGCCGGCCTGCGCCGATCTACTGGTAAGGGCGAAGCCCGCGCGAGTGGTGATTGCAGTCAAGGATCCGGACCCGCGTATCAACGGCAAGGGTATCCGGCGGCTTCGCGATTCCGGTATCGAGGTGAAGCTCGGAATAGGGCGCAAGGCCGCGCAGGACTCCCTCTCCGGCTGGCTGACGCGGCTGAAGCTGGGCCGCCCGCGCATCACCCTGAAACTGGCGCTCTCGATCGACGGCAAGATCGCTCTCCCGTCCGGCGAGAGCAAATGGATCACCGGCGAAGACGCTCGGAAGAATGTGCATCTCGAACGCGCCCGCTCGGACATGATCCTCGTCGGCCGGGGCACCTATCAGGCCGACGCGCCGCGCCTGGACGTGCGCCTTCCCGGCCTGGAAGACTGGTCGCCGAGGCGAGCGCTCCTCACGCGCGGAGAAATGGTCGACGGATGGGAAATCCTTAGAAATCCGGAAGATGTCTACCGACTTCATGACGTCAACGACCTGCTGGTCGAAGGCGGATCGGCGACCGCGACCGCCTTTCTGTCCGCCGACCTCGTCGACCGGATCCTGATCTACCGCGCGCCGATCATCGTCGGGGAGGGCAAGTCGAGCTTCGGCTATGTCGGCCTCGACGCGATCGCCGACGCTCATGGCCTTTGGGCGCCGAGCGACGGCCGGCGCCTCGGCGTCGACCGCCTCGAAGTTTACGAGCGGGTGCGCGAGGCTTAAGCGGCAACCATGTTCACGGGCATCGTCACCGACGTTGGAGAAGTCATCGGCGCCGATCAGCGCGGCGACCTTCGCCTCAGGATCCGCACCGGCTATGAGCTTTCGACGGTGGCGCTCGGCGCGTCGATCTCATGCTCCGGCGTCTGCCTGACCGTCGTCGACAAGGGCGACGACTGGTTCGCGGTCGATGTCTCATCGGAAACGGTCTCCCGAACCGCAAGGGACATGTGGCGGGAAGGCAGGCGCCTGAACCTCGAGCGGTCCCTTCGAATGGGCGACGAGCTGGGGGGCCACATCGTCACCGGACACGTAGACAGCGTCGGGGAGGTGATCGCAGTCCGTCCCGAGGGCGCTTCGACCAGGATCGGAGTCCGCGTCGACCGATCGCTTGCTCCGGCCATCGCCGAGAAGGGCTCAATCTGCCTCGACGGAGTGTCGCTTACGGTCAACGAGGTGCGCGATTCGGACGACGGCACCCATTTCGCGGTCAATGTCATACCGCATACGGCGCAGGAGACGACGCTCGGCGAGCTCATCCCGGGTCGACAGCTCAATGTGGAGATCGACGTGATCGCCCGCTATATCGACCGGATGCTCGCTGCACGCGCACAGTAGAAACATCATTGTTCCTTCTTTAAATCACATTTCGATGTGATTATGGATATGGCTATGAGCACGACCCTGATCGATCGGCTGAATGCCATCATTGAAACCGGCGAGGTCAGCCGCGCCGCCTTGGCCCGCGCCGCAGGCCTCCATCCCAATTCGCTTCGAAAGCTCGGCTCCTCGGAGTGGAATCCAACTGCCGACACGCTCGTGCGGCTGGAAAAGCTGCTCCAGCGGGGCACGACGGAAGTGCTGGTCGGCACCGAAGCAATCATCAACGAGGCCCGCAACGGCCGAATGTTCATTCTTGTCGACGACGATGACCGCGAAAACGAGGGGGATCTCGTCATCCCCGCGCAGATGGCGACGCCCGAGGCGATCAACTTCATGGCCCGGCACGGGAGAGGCCTGATCTGTCTCGCCCTGACCAAGGAGCGTGCCGACACACTCGGCCTTCAGCCGATGGTCAACAATAACCGCAGCCGCAACGAGACGGCGTTCACCGTCTCGATCGAAGCAAAGGAAGGTATTTCGACGGGGATCAGCGCGGCGGACCGTGCCCGAACCGTTGCCGTCGCCATTGACGCAACGCACGGTCCGGACGAGCTGGTTTCCCCCGGACACGTCTTCCCGCTCGTCGCAAAGCCTGGCGGAACGCTCGTTCGCGCCGGTCACACGGAGGCGGGAGTCGACATCTCGCGGCTTGCCGGGCTCAATCCCAGCGCGGTCATCTGCGAGATCATGCGCGACGATGGCAGCATGGCCCGTCTCGACGACCTGATGGATTTTGCGCGCACGCACGGCCTCAAGATCGGCACGATCCGTGACCTGATCGCCTACCGGCTCAAGAAGGACCATATGGTCGAGCGCACGGCCTCGACCGCCTTCCAGGCGACGACCGGCGCCGAGTGGCAGGCCCAGGTCTTCCGCGACAAGGCGACCGGCGAGGAGCAGCTCGCGCTGGTCCACGGCGCGCTCGACGTGACCAGTCCAGTGCTCGTTCGAATGCACAGCCTCGACCTCTTCGCCGACGTTCTTGGCGAGGCGAGCCCGCGCTCGGGCCAG
>DASSFK010000025.1:0-2888 GCA_035694565.1 Sphingomicrobium sp. | reverse complement strand
TCGGATTGATGGCGAGATAGGCCTCGCCCTTCATCGTCGAGGCATAGTCGAGGACCTGCGTTTCGTAGGGAGCGCCGACCTCCTCCAGCATCCAGCGGATCGTCTGTCCGCGCGACTGCGGGTTGGTGTAGAAAATGAGGTTGGCCATGTTCGCACTCCCTTTCCAGAACAAAGCGGGAACTACTCCTCCTCGAGCTTTTGCTCAAGCATCGCCACCATCGTCTTTAGAGATTTCACCCTGATGACGCCCCGGCCCGACGCTTGAGCAATAGTCGTCCCGGCGATCCACCGAGCCGCACTCACAACGATTGCCGAAACGCCATCGTTGCAGCCGGGCAAATCACGTCTCCGCTGCGACTGTCAGGCCCGGTAATGGCGATTCATCAGCCGCGCTCTCCGCCGGCGCCCGGGCGCTCGCCGGCGCTCTGGTCGCGGGTGGCCCGGAATTCGCTGTCCGCCGACCAGTTCGGCCATTCGCGCGAATTGGCGAGCCGCTCGCCGAGCTCGTGGAGAAGCTGCGCATCCTGCGCCTGGCCGCTGAAATCCCAGTCCGGCTGAAATTCGTCGTCGGGCTGGTGATAGCGCTTGGCGGTATAATCCGACGTGATCGCCTCGCCGCGCTCCGTGCCGCCGTTCACGAGGTCGTTGCCCGATTTGAAGCTGATCGCCGGAACGCCGACCTTCGCGAACGAGAAGTGGTCGGAGCGATAGAAGCCACCGCTTTCCGGATGCGGATCAGCGGTGAAATAGCGGCCTTCCTTCTTCCCTTCGGCGATCAGGTCGTCGAGCAGGCCGAGCTTGGCGGTCCCGGAAATGCTGAAGTTCTTCGCCGGGCCCCACAGGCCCATCGAGTCCGTGTTGAGGACTCCGACGGTCTTGCTCAGGGGATAGAGCGGGTTCGCCGCATAATATTCCGAACCGAGCAGGCCCTTTTCCTCCGCCGTGACGGCAAGGAAGACGACTGAGCGATCGGGGCGCGGACCCTTGGCGAAGGCGCGCGCCTGCTCGATCAGGTGCGAGATGCCCGACGCATTGTCGAGCGCGCCGTTGTAGATTTTGTCGCCGTTCGAATCCGGCTTGCCGATGCCGAGATGGTCCCAGTGGGCCGAATAGATCACCGTCTCGTCCGGATGCGTCTTGCCGGGAAGCAGCCCGACGACGTTGTGCGAGGTGATGACTTCGGTCCTCGCCGTGCCGGTCGCATTCAGGGTCGCCTTCAAGGCGACGGGCCGGAAGTCCTTGCGCTTCGCCGCCGCCTTCATCGCCTCGATGTCGAGACCGGACGCCGCGAAGATCTTCTGCGCAAGGTCGCGCTGGATCCAGCCTTCGAGAAGCGGGTGATCCGCAGTCGGGTCCTTGCGGACAATGTCGAACATGGTGTTCGTGTTCGAGTTCTTGACCGTGTTCCAGCCGTAGGAAGCGGGGGCGCTTTCGTGGATGACGAGAACGCCGGTCGCGCCCTGGCGGGCGCCTTCCTCATATTTGTAGGTCCAGCGGCCGTAGTAGGTCATGGCCTTGCCGCCGAAGTCGCCTTCACCGCCCTCGAAATCAGGATCGTTGACGAGCACGACCATGATCTTGCCGTGCAGGTCCTCGCCCTTGAAATCGTCCCAGCTGCGTTCCGGCGCCTTCACTCCGTAGCCGACAAAGACCAAAGGCGTGTTCGACAGATTCACCGCCGTCTGCCCGTTGGTCGGAGCGCGCATGGTGATCTCCTCGCCCTGCGTGAGCGGCACCTGCTGCCCGTTGAGCGAGATCGACGCCTGCGGGGCCGCTGCCCAGTCCGACTGCAGAAGCGGCACGTCCTGCGTCCATTTGCGCTGACCGTTGACGAGGTCGCCGCCCGGCTGGAGGCCCGTCCCCTGGAATTGACCGATGATATAGTCGACCGTCTTGGTCTCCGCGCGGGTATTGACGCCGCGGCCTTCGTAGGCGTCGGAGCCCAGCGTCTTAACATGCTGCGACAGAAGTTGCGGGCTGAAGCTGCCGGTGTCGGCGGCGGCGACGGGACCGGCCACGAGCGCAATTGCGGTCGCGGCGAACAAATGGACGATCTTCACTTCACTCTCTCCCCAGAGATACAGGCTGGCGGGTGAACCAGTTGCAAAGCCGATACTTAGTGAGCGGCGGCTGGGGAAGTCCCGTTTGCGGCCGTTTCGCTCGCCTTTTGCCGATAGCGATCGAACCAGGCGAGGATCGCGCTGGCCTTTGCCGCCGACTGGCTCGGGCGGGCGGCGATCCCGCCGTGGCTCGCCCCGGGCACCTTCACCAGCGCCGTCGGAACGCCGCGGAGCTGCAGCGCGGTATAATATTGCTCCGCTTCGCTGACGGGCGTTCGATAATCCTCGGCGCCAACCACCACGAGAGTCGGCGTCTTCACATTGCCGACCAGCGAGAGCGGCGAATATTTCCAATAGGCCTGCGGGTCCTCCCACGGACGTTCCTTGCGCCATCCCGGCGAGAAGCCCGCAGCGAAGTCGGTCGTCAGTGCGAAACTGCTGAGGTTGATGACCGGCTTCTGAGTCGCCGCGGCCCGGAAGCGATCGGTCTTGCCGACGATCCATGCCGTCAGGACGCCGCCGCCCGAGCCGCCGGTCACGAACAGATTATTGGGGTCGACGGGACCGGTCGCGATCGCCGCGTCGACCGCGCTCATCAGGTCGTCATAGTCGTTGCCCGGATAATTCTTGTCGATCTGGTCGGCGAACTCCTGCCCGTAGGACGTCGAGCCGCGCGGGTTTGCATAAACGACGACATAGCCCGCCGAGGCGTAGAGCTGGTCGTCGGTCGAAAAGGCCGGACCGTAGGCGGCCCAGGGGCCGCCGTGGATCTCCAGGATCAGCGGATATTTCCGGCCCGGATCGAAATCGGGCGGAGTGACCATCCAG
>DASSFK010000024.1:0-5847 GCA_035694565.1 Sphingomicrobium sp. | reverse complement strand
TGGCGGCGCTGACGTCGACTGCGTACGCGCAGGACGAACAAGCGCCGCCTTCGGTCGCACCTTCGGCTCCGGACGACCTCTCCAAGCAGCTTAACAACCCGGTCTCGAGCCTGATCAGCGTTCCGTTTCAGGAGAACATCGACTTCAGCGTGGGCCCTGACGAGGGCACGCGATCCGTGCTCAACGTCCAGCCTGTTGTTCCCTTCGCAATCAGCAAGGAGTGGAACCTGATCGTCCGGACGATCATGCCTGTCACCTACCAGGACGACGTCGTCCCCGACAGCAATCAGTTCGGGCTCGGCGACGTGACGCAAAGCTTCTTCTTCTCACCGAGCAAGTCCGGCCCCGGCGGCATCACTTGGGCCCTGGGTCCGGTATTCGTCTATCCAACCGCGACGGATCGCTATCTCGGCGGTGACAAATGGGGCGCAGGGCCGACGGCAATCCTTCTCAAGCAATCCGGCGGGAACACATTCGGAATCCTCGCCAATCACGTCTGGTCCGTCGCCGGTAACGACGACCGAGCGGACATCAGCACGACGTTCCTGCAGCCCTTCTTCAGCCATACGACCAGGTCGCAAACGACGATCGGCCTCAACACGGAATCGACCTACGATTGGAAGGGCAAGCACTGGACAGTTCCCGTGAACCTGACGGTCACGCAGCTTACCCACACAGGCAAGCAGCCGGTCAGCGTCGGCGGAGGCGTGCGCTACTATGCGTCCGCTCCGCGCGACGGGCCCAATTGGGGCGTCCGGCTGATTTTCACGATGCTGTTCCCGAAGAAGTGAGAGAGATGATCAAATCCATCGCCATGATACCGGCAGTGCTCGTCGGCTTGGCAGCGGGACTGTCGCTCGCCCAGGCGCCGCCTTCCTCGACAGCGGCCAATCCGGGACTGGCCGATCCGCGAAAGCTTCCGCCCGGTTATCTGTCGCGCGAGGCGCTGCCGGACAGCCTGTCGCTGCTTCCGCCGCCGCCCGCGGCCGGGTCCGACGCCATGCGACGCGATGAGGAAGCGCGAAGGGCGGCGAACCGCCTGAAAGGATCGCCTCGCTTTGCCTTCGCAGCCAAGGATGCGGTGATCGGCTTTCCTGAAATTCCCAACGACTTTGCCTGTGCGATGGGCTTCGTAATCGGAAAGGATTCCTCGCCCCGTCTCTACGGCCTGCTTGGCAGGTCACTGATCGACGTTGGCCTTTCGACCTATCGGGCAAAGGATCATTACAAGCGCATTCGGCCGTTCGTGGTTCACAATGAAGCGACTTGCTACCCGAAGGATGAGGCGCTTCTTCGCGAGGATGGGTCATACCCGTCCGGGCATAGCGCAATCGGCTGGGGGTTTGCGCTGATCCTGGCGGAACTGAATCCCGGTCGAGCGGACGCCATCCTTCGGCGCGGACGCGAATTTGGACAAAGCCGCCTCGTTTGCGATGCGCACTGGCAAAGCGACATTGACTCGGGGCGGGTGATTGCGGCGGCAACGGTAGCCCGCTTGCACGCCGATCCGACGTTCCGCGGCGATCTCGATGCTGCTCGGGCGGAAGTGGCGGCGGTGCTTCTGTCGAAGAGTTCGGCCCCAGAGAATTGCGCTGCCGAAACGGCGGCCTTGGCGGGCTAGGGGACGTACTGCCTGACGGCGCTCCCCAAGGTGCAAGGAAAGCCGAATTCGGAGCCAAAGTCCGCTTTCCACCCGTCGCGGACATTAGAATCCTAGATGGGCGGCTCCGCGGTCGACATTTCCGATTTCTCCGCCAGCTCCCGATACCGGTTGGCCATGGTCAAATGAATCTGTCGGATATTGTCCGAAACGGCTTGAGCGGCCTGCATTCGTTCGGCTTGCTCGCGGTTCCGGTAATAGGCTGCGGAATTAGACGCCCCATGCATACCCACTCTCCCGTCTTCGGTTGCTCCTTCTCCGGATGATGCGGGACAGGGGGTCCGCCATCATCCGCTTAGACTCACGAAAATATGCGATTCCTTGGAAAGATTCACGCGGATTCTTGCGTCCGCTTCTCCGCCCATTGCGGACAATCATGGCACGGCCGGAAACCATTCCGATCAATCAACGGTTCAGGTCGCGAGGGTGACAACGGAGCTGCCATGAAGCTGATTCTATTCGTAGCGGGCGCGATAGCGCTCGCATTCGGGGGCTCCGCCCTCGCAAAACCCGGTCACGGCAATCAGCACGGCTATGGAGTTGCCGGCTGTCCCCCGGGATTGGCGAAGAAGCACAACGGCTGCCTTCCGCCGGGCCAGGCGAAGAAGCTGTACAACGTCGGCCAGCGGTTTCCGCAAAGCTACGGAGTGCCCTGGAGCTACAATCAGATCCCCTACGATCTGAGGACTCATTATGGCCTGCCGACGCGGGGCAACTACTATTACGGCGATGGCTACCTCTATCGGGTCGACCCGCGGACCATGTTGATCCAGCAGGTCGTGAGCGCGCTCCTCTACCGATAGCGGCCCAGGGCAGGCGAACTAGGCCGCGACCGCCTCGCCCGCCGCGTCCCACCGCGCCGTCAGTTGCTGGGCTGCCTCGACGTCGGCGGGGAAATCGACTTCGCCCCATTGCTCGCCGTTGATGTCGAGCGTCCACACGTCGCTGGTCTGGGCCAGGTGATGGATCACTCGAAGGTACCAGATCGTGGTGCCCTCGCTGGTGCGCATCGCCTGCTCGATCGCGTCCCGGAACTGCTCCGCTCCGCCGGAGCGGAAGGCGAGGAGGCCGATGGACTCCGCATTGACCCCTTCGCTGATCCTCTTGCCGATCGCTCGAAGCCGGCCGTCATCGGCCGCGACCACCTTCATGTCGTCGTCGTCATAGCCTGGCTTCCGGTCGATGGTGACGCAGATGCCCGACCGGTCGTTGCCGACGACTTTCGCCATCAGCGCGCGCGACACCAGAGTGTCGCCGTTCCAAACCAGGCAATCGCCGATCAATTCCTCGCGCGCCATGTAGAGCGAGCCGGTATTGTCGGCGACCTTGTAGAACGGATTGAAGATCGTCCGGACCCTTGGCCCGCCGCTCCGCTTCGCAATGGCCTCGTTGACCAGCTCGTCGTGGAAGCCGGTGACGACCACGGCCTCGTCGACTCTGTTCGCCTCGAGCGTGTCGAGCTGGCGGTCGAGAAGGGTCCGGCCGCTGAATTCGATCAGGCACTTGGGCCGGCCGTCGACCAGATGTCCGAGCCTCGAGCCCTGGCCGGCGGAGAGGATGATGGCTTTCATTTCAGGCTTTCAATCGATTTGTGCGGCCCACTGCCTTCCAAATGCGGCCCTGATTGGGCATGAACGTTTGATCAAGCTCAAACCGCCGGGGACGAGGTGAAGAAGGTCGAAGCGATCATCAAGCCATTCAAGCTCGACGACGTGAAGGACGCGCTTCACGACGCGGGTGTCTCGGGCATCACCGTGACCGAGGTGAAGGGCTTCGGCCGTCAGAAGGGGCACACGGAGCTCTACAGGGGCGCCGAATATGTGATCGACTTCCTGCCCAAGGTGAAGATCGAGGTCGTGGTCGAGGACAGCCTCGTTGACAATGTCGTCGAGGCGATCGCGGAATCGGCGAGGACCGGCCGGATCGGCGACGGCAAGATCTTCGTTCTCGATGTCGAGCAGGCGGTGCGAATCCGCACCGGCGACCGTGGCGCAGACGCCATCTGAGACCCTTTTCGCACGCGCACCTCTGCCGCTACAGGGCAGGGCGATGAGCGAGGAATCCCCAAACAAGCAGATGCTCGCCTCCATGTCTCCGGAGGAGCTCCGGAGCGCAATGCGAACGCTCGGCTATCGGACACAGAACGACCTCGCGAATGCGATCGGCGTTTCCCGCTCCGCCGTGAGCCTGTGGCTGGAAGGGAAGGTCGGGGTGCCGCGTCCGGTCGCGATGCTGTTGAGGATGCTGATCGCGGCGCAGCGCCGCGCCTACTAGCTATTGCCGCCGATCGCCTGCTCAGACTTCAATGCGTGCGCCCTGATCAGCTCCTCGTCGGCCTCGTCGATCGCCCTGAGGAGGTCGGTGAAGCAGGGCGTCTTGTCGACCGGCCATAATCGGGAGAAGCCATGGCCGAGCAACTCAACCTCGCGTTGAGTCAATAAGCCGACAGCGACGATCCGTTCTCCCACAATGGACGCTCCAAGCCTAACCTGCATCAGGGTAAACGCTTGAAATCCCAAGGCAGGCCCGAGCGTTTCGGACCTGTCTCAAACGGCATCGCCGGCGTGCCGGCGGCCACGACCATCAGACGTTCAGGCCGCGGAGTGCCCCAGGAGGGTGGCGACCCGGCGGCCCCGGCACCAGAGCTCGGCGGCAAGGCCGCCCTTGCTCTGTTCGGCCTTCTCCAACGCCGTCGCATCGTCGGCGGCGTGGATCTCAATGGCATCGCGGAAACGGTCTCCGCGCATTAGATACAGTCGATAATACAAGTTGGACCCCCCGGCCCTCGAAAGATTGGATGAGAGCACTCCCGCCGCCCGAAAGCCAGCCTTCGGAACCGCGTTCCCTGACGAGCCGTGCACCGTGCGGGACAGGGCCAGATTCAAGGAACCAGTTTCAAATAAAGACGTTGAACTAATGAGCAGGCTTATTATATGTACGCCTATGGAGGACTTGCCGTTTCAGATCGCCGAGACCGCGCATGCGCTGCGCAAGTCGTTCGATCGCCGAGCATCGGTGCTCGGAGTTACGCGCGCGCAGTGGAAGGTGCTTCTTAGGCTGACCCGAATGCCTGGCCTCAGGCAGGTCGAGCTCGCCGACATGCTGGATGTCGAGCCGATCACTCTGTCGCGGATCGTCGACCGGCTGGAAGAGGCCGGGCACGTCGAGCGAACGCCCGATCCGGCTGACCGACGCGTCTGGCGGCTTCAGGTCACCGAGCAGGCAAAGCCGCTCGTCGCCAAGCTCCAGGGGGTCGGGCACGACCTCGTCGAAGAGGCGTTCGAAGGCATCGAAACCAAAGACCTCGAACGGGTTAGGGACGTTCTCGCGCGGGTGCGTGAGAATGTTTCAGTGATTCAGCGCGGCAAGAAAGCAGCCGAGGCATGAGCGAGATGAAGCAGGAAAAGATCAGCGGCACGCCCACCGAGGTGGACGACGAGACTGCCGCCGCGGCCGCAAGCGCGGTCGATTATGCCAAGACGGACAGGCGACGCTGGCTGCGGCCCTTGTTGCTGTTCATCGTTCCGGCGCTGCTGTTGCTGGGCGGAGCCTATTTCTGGATTTCCAGCGGCGGCAGCGTCTCGACCGACAATGCGGCGGTCAAGCAGGACATCGTTTCGGTCAGTCCGCAGGTGTCCGGGCCGGTCGTCGAAGTAAAGGTCAGGAACGGCGATCAGGTGAAGCGCGGGGACCTGCTCTTCCGCATCGATCCGGCGTCGTTTCGTGTCGCCCTCGAGCAGGCGGAGGCTCAGCTCGCGGCGGCGAAGCTTCAGACGACCCAGCTCCAGACGCAGGCCGTCGGCACCGGCGCCGACATCACCGGCGCCTCCGCCAACCTCCAGATCAAGCGCAACGCACTGTCGCGTCAGTCGGCGCTGCTGAAGAGCGGCTTCACCACCCGCGCCGACTATGAGGACGCCCTCAACGAGGTCCGAACCGCGGAAACCGCCCTTGCGGATGCTCGCGCCCGTTCGGCCAACGCGCATTCGGCTTTGGCGCCGGGCGAGCAGCCGTCGATCGCCCAGGCACAGGCCGCCGTCGACAAGGCGCGCCTCGACCTCGAGCGCACCGAAATCCGCGCACCGATGGATGGTTCGATCGCCAACGCGGACCGGCTTCAGGTCGGCCAGATGGCCGTCACCGGCGTTGGAATGCTCTCCCTCGTCCACGACAAGGCCGCCTGGGTC
>DASSFK010000023.1:0-4926 GCA_035694565.1 Sphingomicrobium sp. | reverse complement strand
GCTCGGAGCGGGAACTGCGCTCAAGGCCACCAACCTCGGAACCGTGAACCTCGCTTCGCTGAACACGGGCGCGGGATCGACCATCGGGGTGACGATCGACTCCTCGACCGACCAATCGACTCTCTACAACATCGCTGGCGGCGCCAGTTTCGGGACCGGCACCACTTTGGACGTCCGCCTGCTGTCGCTCGGTGATGTCGAGGGTACTTACAAGGTCCTTCAGGCCGGCACGCTCACCGGCGCGGGCAATATCGTCACTTCGACGGACTCGATCCCATTCATCTTCGACAGCGACCTGGTCACGACCACTCCGAACGAGGTGTCGGTGACCATTCGGCAGAAGACCGCGACCGAACTCGGGCTCAACAGGTCCGAGGGCACCATCCTGGATGCCGTTCTTGATTCGGCCGATCTTGATTTGGGTATCGCCGGAACCTTCCTTGGCGTCGACAATAGCGAGGACCTTCGGGCCGCCCTTCAGCAGATGCTTCCCGAGCATTCGGGCGGCGCCTTCGAGACGGCGACCAAAGGCTCGCGGCTGACCAACAAGATCTTCCTCGATCCGAACCCGCCGATCGTCGAGAAGAACAACCTCGGCTTCTGGCTTCAGCAGGTTGCCTGGGGAAGCAGCAAGTCGATCGGTTCCACATCCTCCTACGATGTCACCGGTTGGGGCGCGTCGGCGGGCGTCGAGAAGCCGCTTGGAGCGATCGGAAGTCTCGGCCTTTCCCTGGGGTACCTCGCCGGACGCGACGAGCACGACGTCAACAACAACGAGCTCATCAGCAACCAGTACGAAGGCGGCATCTACTGGCGCGGGGCCTGGGGACCGCTCAAGGCGTTCGCCCGCGGAACCGTCAGCACGCTCAATTTCGACGGGAAGCGCTTCTTCAACGGAGTCGTCGACGGCGACGAGGTCACCCGTGAAGCGCAGGGCGACTGGAAGGGCACCATGTATTCGGCGACTGCCGGCGTTGCCTACGACGTGCAGTTCGGCTCCTTTTCGGTTCGCCCGACAGCGACGATCGAGCATTATTCGCTCAAGGAGAAGGGCTATACCGAAACCGGAGGCGGCGATGCATTCGATCTCATCGTCGACAGCCGCAAGAGCGACGAGACGGCGGCGACCGGCACGCTCAACCTCGGCTATGCGATCAAGCAGTCTCGCGACAATGATGATGGCTGGATGCGCGTCGAGCTGGAAGGTGGCCGGCGCCAGATCCTCAGCGGCAATCTCGGTGATACGACCGCGCACTTCGCCGATGGAACGCCGTTCACCCTTGTGGCCGAGGACCGGACCAGCGGCTGGCTGGGCGGGCTCCGGCTGATCGGCGGCGGCGAAGGCTTCGTCCTCAGCGGCGAAGTCAATGCCGAAGAGCTGCAGAACGACGTCTCAATCGGCGGCCGCCTCGGGCTTCAGTTCACTTTCTAAACTTCGCCGGGTGCGCGCGCTCTAAGCTGGAGCGCGTGCACCCGTTCGCGCATCAGGTCCCCAAGGGCCTTGTAGACCATCCGCTGCCGCTCGACCCGGGACTTGCCGGCAAAGGCTTCGCTTTCGATATCGAGAGAGAAGTGGCTCTCGCCGGCGGGATTGTACCCGCCGTGGCCGCGATGCTTTTCGCTGTCGTCGACCAGCAAGATCATCCTCGGCGAAAGCGCCGAATTGAGCCGCTTCAGCATTTCAGTCGCGACGGGTCCGGTGGCGGTTGGGTCCATCGTTCATATATTTGTCGGCTGATCGAGCGAGGAAGTGAGTGGCATCCAGTCATCCCAAATTGCACGGACGCGTTGAAGGCGCGAGAGATCGTTGCGCGGTCCCCGGTTGCAAGGAGCCGGGCGAGTTCAAGGCGCCCCTCGAGCCCGCGAATTTCGACGGTCCAGGCTCATGGCGGTTCCTGTGCCTGGAGCATGTGCGCCAGCACAATGCGAAATATAACTTCTTCGCGGGGATGAGCCCCGACGAGATTTCCGACGCGCAGCGCCCCTATGCCGGCTGGGACCGCGCCACTCGGGCGTTCGCGCATGCGGGCTCCGATCCGGCACCGTCCTGGTCCGATTTCTCCGACCCGCTCGACGCCATTTCGGGCCGCTTCGGGAAAAGCCCGGCGGCCGTCGCGCAGTCGCGATTCAACCGGGTTGAGCAGCGGGCACTCGCGGTTCTCGGGCTCGGAGAGGACGCGGACCTCAAGGCCGTGCGAAGCCGCTATTCGAAGCTTGTTCGACGCTTCCATCCCGACCGGAACGGCGGCGACCGGAGCCACGAGGGCCGCCTCGGCGAAGTCATCGAAGCCTACCATACGCTCCGCAAATCGGCCGTATTCGCCTAGACCTTTCCAAGCCCGGAGTGCTCGTCCACTAAGCGCCGATGGCCGGCGGATCGAGCGACGTGCAGAAGCAGGAAAAGCTCGCCGGGCTTCTCCTGATCGCCGCCGCCGCAATTGCGCTCATCCTCGCCAACAGCAGCCTGGCGGATGTTTATCACGCCGTTCTCGAAACGAAGGTCGGACCGGCGATGCCGCGGTTCGGAATTCTGTCGGTTCACCATTGGATAGCCGACGGGCTGATGGCGGCCTTCTTCCTGCTCGTCGGGCTGGAGGTGAAGCGCGAATGGTATGCCGGCCGCCTTTCGAGCCCCGCTGAGCGGCGACTGCCGATCGTCGCCGCCGCCGCAGGCATGGCCGTTCCGGCGCTGATCTACCTTGCGTTCACCGGCTTCGATCCGGCGCTAAGCCGCGGCTGGGCAATTCCTTCGGCGACGGACATCGCCTTCGCGGTCGGCGTTCTCGCATTGCTTGGCTCGCGCGCCAATCCGGCGATCAAGCTGCTGCTCGTCACTATCGCCATCGTCGACGATGTCGGTGCGGTGATCATCATCGCCCTCGTCTACACGACGGACTTGAGCGCCGCGGCGATTGGAGCGGCAACCGTCCTTCTGGGGTGTATGGCGGCGCTCAATATGTTCGGAGTGCGCCGCCTCTGGCCCTATCTGATTGGCTTCGGCCTGCTCTGGTACGCAATACTCGCGAGCGGCGTCCACGCGACCATTGCCGGAGTGCTGGCCGCGTTTGTAATCCCGTTGGGAAAAGGCGAGGCGCTGTCCCCCCTCAGGCGCCTGGAGCATGCGATTCACCCGTGGGTCATGCTTGGGGTCATGCCGCTGTTCGGACTTGCGAGCGCTGGTGTCGAGTTGGGCAATTTAAGTCTGATCGCGTCCCTTCCGACCGCCATCGCCCTTGGTCTCTTCGTTGGAAAGCAGCTCGGCATATTCGGAGCCATCTGGCTGACAGTCCGGTCGGGCCTTGCACCGAGGCCGGACCATGTTCGCTGGAGCGAACTTTACGGCGCGTCGGTGCTGTGCGGGATCGGCTTCACAATGAGCCTGTTCATCGGCTCGCTCGCCTTCCCGGCATCCCCCGAGGATGTGGAGGCTGCAAAGGTCGGCACGATCGCCGGCTCATTGCTGTCGGCGTTACTCGGCTATGTGGTGCTGCGCTTCCTCGTGCCGCGACCAATTGACGCGAAGGATGCCGCATACGCATCGGAGCTCTTCGCCGCCGACCAGGAGAAAGAAGGATGAGATGCTTCTGGGATGAACGGCAGCGGCTGCACGTGCCCACCGGCGAGTTCTTTAACGGAGCGTTTCACGCGGCGGCGGAGCATGGCGGACGCATCGATGCGATCCTGAATGCCATCGGCCCGACTGAATCGCCGGGCGATCGAGAACTGGTGCCGATCCTTCGCGTCCATTTGGCCGAATATGTCGAGTTCCTGCGAACGGCGCATGATCAGTGGTTGAGCGCGGGCCGCGAGGGCGACGCCTTTCCCTATACCTTCCCGGTCGTCGGCCGACGACCGCTCAAGCTCAGTCGAATTGACGCCCTGCTCGGCCGGTACAGCTTCGACACGTCGTCGCCGATCGGCTCCGGCACCTGGGAAGCGTCCTATTGGGCGGTACAGACGGCGCTCGCAGCGACCGAAGCCGTGCTCAGCGGCGAGCGCGCCGCTTTCGCCTTCTGCAGGCCGCCCGGCCATCATGCTGGGCGGGACTATCTCGGCGGCTATTCCTACCTCAACAACGCCGCCATCGCGGCCGAGCATGCGCTCGCCTCGGGCAAGAAGCGCGTCGCGATCCTCGACGTCGACTACCATCACGGCAACGGCACGCAGGACATCTTCTACGACCGGACGGACGTACTCTACGCCTCGATCCACGCCGACCCGGGTACGGACTATCCCTTCTTCTGGGGTCATGCCGACGAGGCCGGCGCGGGCGAAGGCGAAGGCGCCAACCTCAATCTTTCGCTCGCACGCGGGACCGGCTGGAATGACTACGAGCCCGCCCTCGTGCAGGCGCTCGACTGGATCGGCAAGCGCGAGCCCGAACTTCTGATCGTCTCCTACGGAGCGGACACCTATGAAGGCGACCCAATCAGCCACTTCAGGCTGACGACCGGCGACTACGCCTCGATGGCACGGCGCATCGCCTCGCTCGGGCTGGCAACCGTTGCCGTCATGGAAGGCGGCTATGCCGTCGAAGCGCTCGGTGCCAACGTTGCCGGGTTTCTCAGCGGCTTTTAGGACGAAGGGTCACCAGCCCGAAGTCAGGCACGGTACGCGGAACCCAGCGCACGACGGCCTCAGAGCTTCTCGGTGAGCTCCGGGACGATTTTGAAGAGGTCACCGACGAGGCCGATGTCCGCGACCTGGAAGATCGGTGCCTCCTCGTCCTTGTTGATGGCGACGATCGTCTTTGAATCCTTCATTCCGGCGAGGTGCTGGATCGCCCCGGAAATACCGATCGCGATATAGACTTCGGGAGCGACGATCTTTCCCGTCTGGCCGACCTGATAGTCGTTCGGCGCATAGCCGGCATCGACCGCTGCGCGGCTTGCGCCGACCGCCGCGCCGAGCTTGTCGGCGAGCGGA